>SLRP01000001.1 GCA_007130845.1 Kiritimatiellia bacterium
ATGACCTGATCCAGGGCAATGTCTTTCTGGGACAGGTTTTCCTTCAACAACCGAATGGACTTATCGAGGGTTTCGTGGAGACATACAGGTTCCAGGGTGGCTTTTGTAGGCCTGGAAAACCCTAGCAGTTGATTTACTATGCCGTCTATACGTTCGACTTCCTGGCCTATCAGCTTTGAAAAGGTTTCCCGGAAATCCGGGTCTTCGTATCTGTGAGGAAGGAGATCCGTGAAAGTTTTAATACTTACCAGGGGATTCTTTATTTCGTGGGCCATTCCTGCTGACAGGGTTCCGAGGCTAGCCAGTCTGTCCGATCGGCGTATTTCCTTTTCCAGTTTCTTTATTTCGGACAAATCGCTGCATACGAGCAGAGCGCCCAGCAGGTTGCCCTCGCGGCCGTGGAAGACCGTCGTGCCTATGCGCACGGGCATATTTTCCCCGTTTGGACGGGCAATCTGTATTTCAAGATTTCTCATGAAGTTGTTGGAATCAAGTGTTTCGCGAAGCGCTTTCGACATTTGGGGAGGAAGAACATCCACGGGATGTTCTATGACGTCCTTGTGCGGCATGTTGGTTATTCGTTGTGCCTCGCGGTTAAACACGGTGATTATGCCTTCGACATTTGCGGCTATGACGCCGTTGACCATGTTATCGACCAGGATATCCTGATAGATCTTGTTTTCCTGTATTTCAGTGTACAGCTTTGCGTTTTCGATTGCGACACCGAGCTGGTTTCCCAGCATCTTGAGCACTTCCTGTTCGGTGGTCCCGTAAATTCCTCCCGACATCCTGGGCCCCAGCAGTATGATCCCAGCAAGGCTTTCCTTGTAGCGTATGCCTGTTGCGCAAGCGAAGCCGAGTTCCTGCATCTTCTCATGAGCTTCGGAGAGTTCCGGGGTTGGGCGCCTCCTTGCCAGCAATTCGGTTACCAGGGGGTCGGGCGTTCTTGCAGTCAGGGTGGCAAGCGGTTCATCCATATGAATCTCGATGCCACTTCCATTTTCCGGGGGTTCGGGAAATTTCTGTTCAAAGACCTGGTTGTTTTGGAGAAGCAGATAGACGCGGTCGGTTCCCATTGTTCTGGTTATCAGGATTGCCAATCGGCTCAGCAGATCTTCCAGTCGTGATACCGACTGAAGAATGTTGTTGGCTTCCTGCAGGGTCTTTTCAATGTTGACGGAAGTTCCATGGATAAATAACCGAGTTGCAAACCGTTGCATGAGTCCATATGCGGGGGCCATGGAAAAAGCAATGGACAAGGCAGCCAGCAGGTGGGCTATTTTAAAATCGAAAAATATTCCCACAGCCCGATCTGCTATAAACCATACAATAATATATATCAGAACCAGCGTGCATGTGAGTAATCCGTAAGCCAGGATTTTCCTCAAAACGTCCGCAATATTCATTATGCGTTGAGTAGCAATTCCATAAGCGATGATGAAATTCATGGCTATGATGCTTAACGGACCCAGCGGTTGAGTGAATGCCCGTCCAGTGATTGATGGAATAATGATGTTCGTGGTTATTCCTAAAAGCATAGTGGTGAGCATGCCGAGAAGAATGAATTGCAGCTCAGTACGTCTCGTTCCCGAAACTCTCAGCATGTATGGTATGTAGTGTAGAAACAGTAAACCCAAGGATAATATGAAATAAACGTTAAAGAATACGAAAACAATCCCGTACTCAGGTTCAGGGAAAAAAATCAAAGAGTGATCAGCTCCTCTGATTTTAACGTCTTTCAGGAATGAGGGGGTAAAGCATAACAGTCCTGCCAACTGGCTTGCCATGATATTGGTTCTGGCCCTGTTGAGAATCGCTGAAAATGAAAGGTTCGGACTGCTGACAGCGATGCATAGCAAATGAAGGGCGGGAGGGGTGAAAACCGCTGCATATGAAGCCAGTCGAATGCGTAGAAATGCATCGATTTCTGTAGGTGACAATATGGCATAAAGTACGCAAAGCGCCCAAAAGCTTACACATAAGGAAAAAATGAAGAAGAAGCGATTCTGATTGCGGTTATAATTCGTCATTAACACTGTAATCCCAATTGCAGTGTTAATGACAAATGTCACAATCAGGGTGATATGAATTTGAGCCATATTAATCAGCTTTATTTAGCATCATGCTGCTGTTTCCACGCCCAAAACCATGTGTATTAATCATGGCGCATGAAATTTCGGCGCGCCGGCCAACGAGAGGGACATAATCCAGGTCGCAATTCGGATCCGGAAACTCATAATTGGCCGTTGGAGGAATAATGGACTCCCTGATTGCCAGACAGCAACTGATTATCTGCAGTATCCCTCCCGCGCCCATTGGGCACCCGGTAGCCCCTTTTATTGAGCTTACGGGAATTTCATAGGCACGAAGCCCAAACACATCTTTTATTTGCTGTGTTTCCACAATGTCCATTTGAATGTCACTAGGTCCATGCGCAGATATGTAATCAACATGGTTTATTGCGCGTCCGGCATTGGACAGAGCCGAAGACATGGCATTGCCCATTCCGCACCCTTCTTCCGAATCCTTGGGGTCTGCACACGATGCGTAACCGATTATTTCCGCATAGGGCTTTACTCCTCGTGCTGCCGCGTGTTCGGCATTCTCGACAATTGTTATGCCTGCCCCTTCTGCGATAAGGCCGTAGTCCCTGTTCTTGTCAAAAGGGCGGCTGGCTCGTTCAGGCTCTTCGTTTCTGGTAGTGCATCGTTTGCATTTCAACATGCTTTCTATGACATAATCAACAATGGCGGATTCCGTTCCCCCGGCAATTGCGATATCGGCCTGTCCTGTCCGTATCAGGTTTGATGCTGTTGCAACGGCATCCAGGCTGGACGCGCAACCTGTGGAAAGCGTTATCAGCCTGGTATCAACGTCCAGATGATATCCTATGGCGCTTGCTGCTGCGTGGGGTACTCCTGCCACCGCGGTATGTATGCGTGGGGCAACGCTGGTTAAATCCATTGCATTCGTGCTTACACCCATGACGACAGGCAGGAAGCCTTGTCGTCGAATTTCCGCGGTTTTAACACCAGCATCTTCAATAGCCATCCTGGCCGCTGCAACTCCCAACTGGGTAAAGCGGCCCATGCGTTTGGGTTTGAGGGACGGGTCGATATAGTCATCAGGATTGAAGTTTTTTACTTCACCGGCTATTCGGCAGGCAAGGTCGCTGGCGTCAAAGAGGGTTATGGGCCCAATGCCGCTTTCACCCTTAAGGAGTGTGGACCAGAACTCATCAAGGCCGGTACCATTGGCGGCCAGCACCCCCATTCCCGTTATTACTGCACGATTATTATGATGGTACATGGCTGCCTCGAAGAATTCGCCGACTACTGTACCTATCGACATTGCGTCAACAGGTTGTTAACAGCACGCTGTTGATGGCGATTACAACGATTTCCTTGTTTAAGTGCTTTACCCGGCCATAAAGCCGGTAAAATGCCATTAGGGATAAAACTCTGTGGATAAAATAGCAAGAAAAATTTTGACATTCCTGGGTTATACTGGTCTACTCATCGGCATTGTCGGAGGAGTATTACTTATTAACAGACGGGTTTGTTAACGGGAAAGAGGAGGGTGTGTTTATGAGGACAGATCGGATCATGGTCAGATTGTGCTGTATGATTGTCGTGTGTGTCTTGGCATCGGGATCAGCATTGGCCAACGGGTTTCGAAATCCGCCGGAAAGCGCTCGTGGCCTTGGAATGGATGGAGGCAAGACATCTCTGATTGATGATCCCTCTGCCATTTCCATTAATCCGGCAAACCTGATGGAGGTGGAAAACATATCCGTTATGGGCTCCTTCACATTTGTATATGCCGAAACCGAGTTCGAGGGGGTCGACGGCCGCGAGGGGAAAACCAGGGATTCTCTCAAGTTTCTCCCTAATATTCATGCGGCATGGCCTGTTGAGAACGACCTTGTCTTCGGCTTGGGTGTCACGACTCCATTCGGACAGTCTACGGAATGGCGTAAAGACGGTCCATTCCGTTACGAAGCCCCTCACTTTGCCCAGATGACCACTGTAAACATTGCGCCTACTCTGGCAACAAAGGTTGGGGATGCACTCTCGATAGGCGTTTCCGCAAATGTTTATTGGTCGGAGCTTGAGTTGCGCCAGATGGTCCCGTGGGCCATGGCGACGGGAGTTCCAGGGTTGCCGGACGGCGAGGCCCGGTTGAAGGGTGACGGTTTCGGATTCGGAGGAAGCGCCGGTATTACATGGCAGGCAACCGACAGCCAACGTTTTGCCCTTGTGTACAAGTCTCCTTTCAATGTGGAATATGATGGAAATGCCAGACTGGGGAATGCGCCTCCGCCTCTTGCCATGGCGGGAGCAGATAGAAGCGACTTTGATTCCGAGATCAAGTTTCCGACGATTGTAGCTTTGGGCTATGGGTTGGAGGTAAGGGATGATTTCCGGATTGGACTGGAAGTTGAATGGATTGAATTCTCCCGGTTCGAGGAACTGCCGATCGAGGTGGGGCAGGACAATATTGGCGGCATGTTCCCGCAGTCAGTTGACCAGGATTGGAAGGACACATGGACGCTTGGCGTGGGCGGAGAATGGGAATTCGCCTTCCCGTGGACTCTTCGCGCAGGATATTCTTTCATGGAAAGCCCTATTCCGTCGAGGACAATGGCTCCTACACTGCCTGATGCCGACCGCCATCTCTTGAGTATAGGCCTGGGATATGAGCATGGGCTTAATGCATGGGATGTGGCTTACGCGTACAGCATATTCGATGACAGAAAAATCCGCGACAATCAGAACCCAGCATTTGACGGGGATTATGAATTGTCATCGCACCTCTTCCAGATATCATGGAACAGGGCGTTTTGAGTGTGTCAAAGGTCGGATTAATTAAATGAACAAGATTCTGGTAATAGATGACGAAAAAGGCCCCCGGGAAAGCCTGCGTATTCTTCTTAAGAACGATTACGAGGTGAAGCTTGCTGATTCCGTTGATAAGGGTGTGGATACGCTGAAGGAGTGGAAACCGGATTTGATAATTCTTGATATACGAATGCCGGGCAAGAATGGCATCGTTGGGCTGCAGGAAATTCGAACTATTGATCCGAACGTATCGGTTATAATGCTTACCGGCTTCGGCGCCCTTGAGACTGCGCAGGAAGCTATTCGGCATGGTGCGAATGATTACCTCAAGAAACCCTTCGATATTGAAGAAATCCAGGAAACAATTCGTCATAATATCGAGCGGAGTCAGGTCGAAAAGAAGCGCTCCCGCGCGTTGGAAGATCTTCATGAACTGAACAGGCAGCTTTCAGAGGAAGTCCAGCAGAAGGAACATCTGGCCGCTCTTGGACAGGCTTCGGCGGAATTTGCGCACGATATCCGCAATCCCCTGATGGTCATCATGGGATATTGCCAGTTGCTGTATAATGAGATCAAGGAAACAAGAGAACGCGATGCGGACACGGATCTCCAGGAAACCATGACATATCTGGAGGTCATAGAAAATAACGTCGAAAGGTGCCATGAAATGGCGCAAACATGGCAGAGCTTCGGGAAGGTGGACATCAGCAACGGCAAGCCGGCATCGCTTGCAAGGCTTTTGAAAGAGGTGGCGGACGGGGCCCGGTCAATGCACAGGGAGGGGAAGCCCGATGTATCGATCAAGACGGATTTGACGGACGCTACCGTGATGACCAGCCCTTCTCATCTCTTGCGGGTTCTGAACAACATAGTCGGTAATGCCATGGATGCCATTGAAGGAGAAGGCGGCATTATTGAGATCAAGTGCGGACCGGTAGATGGCATGGCTGAAATCAGCATAGCCGATAACGGGATGGGTATGTCCCCCGAAAATGTGGAGAAGTCGTTTCAGCCGTATTTCACAACGAAGGAAGTCGGCAAGGGTACCGGGCTAGGGCTTTACATCGCTCGAAAAATCATAGAGGAGCATAAGGGGTCGATTTCGATGACCAGTTCTCCGGGCAAAGGCACGACCGTCACCATAAAGTTGCCGGTGCATTCGGCAGACGAGTGACGGACCAGGGTTTGTTTACGTTCGAAGTTCCGGTTATTTTTGCGGTTTTCGGACAAACTAATGGCGCTTCTTTTTTCTTTTCTTGGGGTTTTCAATGACGCAGGCAGACTGGACCAGTGCAATGTCGGTATGGCGCGAACGCATCGGCGCCGGTAATGTTCTTGATGATCCTTCGGTTCTCTCCAAATATTCCGCTAACGTAAGCGGCCTTTCCCGGGAAATCAAAGGAGTGCTCAAGCCGGGATCCACGGAAGAAGTCCGGCAAGTCGTACGGGTGGCCAACGAATATCGCACCCCTCTCTATCCGATCAGTACCGGAATGAACTGGGGGCTTGGCTCTGCGCTGCCCGTAAGGGATTACGCCGCCATAGTGGACCTTTCGCGCATGAACGTGATTCACGAGGTGAGCTCGAAACACCTTTATGCTGAAATCGAACCCGGGGTTACCCAGCTGCAGTTATACGATTATATCAATAAGCATGATCTGCCGGTTATGTTCAATGTTACCGGTTCAGCCGCCGGGACCAGTCTGATAGGGAATTCCCTGGAACGCGGGATTGGTTACTTTTCTTCGCGTGCGAGTTCATTGTGGTCGCTGGAAATAGTTTCCGGCGCAGGTGAAATTATCCGAACGGGATTCGGACATTTTGAAAACTCCGCGGCAGCCCGTCATTATCCATACGGCGTTGGTCCATCCATAGACGGTCTTTTCTTTCAGGGTAACTGCGGGATTGTTACCAGGGCTGTGTTCGGTTTGATGCCCAAGCCTGAAAAACATGCGGTGATTGTGTGTAAACTCCGCAGGGATGAGGATCTCGAACGGTTTGTTGACAGGCTGTGCGCCCTGCGCCGGCGCGGGGTGCTGGAAAGCGTGGTTCATATCGGCAACCGTCATCGTCAGGAGATAGCGCTGGGCAAGCCGACGGGTGATCATAATTCCGCGTCTTCCGGGACCCCCCCTTCCATAATGGAAAGCGAGGGATTCGGCGATTGGAGCGCTCTGGTGGGTTTGGCGGGTGACAGCCGCAGTGTACGATCGGCTGCGAAGGCGGTAAGAGGTTCCGTTAAGGGAATGGGAAAGGCGTTGATGCTGAATGATCGCAGGCTGAAACTCATGCGTATGCTTGTTGAACGGCTTGATTTTATTCCGTGTTTGGCCCGCAAGAAACCTCTCATGGCCGGGATTATGGCGCATTATGGGTTGTGCAAGGGAATTCCAACCGATGAGACCCTGAAAAGCCTGTATTGGGCCGTGGGGGAAAAGGTTCCTCCGCACGGGCCGCAGAGGCCTGATGATGGTTCGGCGGGAATGATCTATTGTTTACCTGTAATACCTGCGAGCGGGGACATGGTGAGGGAAACCGTGAGGCTTGCTGAAGAGGTGTTTTCCGCGCATTCGTTTGCGCCGTACATAACTGTAAATCTTGTGGATGAGAGGGTGGCGGAATGCGTAATAAATGTCGCATTTGATAGAAGCAATACGCAGGAGCGGGAGCGGGCTCAGAAATGCATGAACTCGCTGTATGAGACGTTTGTCGGCAGGGGAATAATACCGTACAGGGTTGGCATTGAAGCCATGCATCACATTGTAAATGAAAAAGACGCCTATTGGCGCGCCGTGAGGGATATAAAGAAAGTATTCGATCCACGCAATATCATTGCGCCGGGCCGTTATAATCTCATTTAAGCAATCATATCATGAATGAAAGAATCGTATTGATTACCGGTGCGTCTTCAGGGGTGGGCCGGGATGCCGCGGAATCAATTGCCGCGCGCGGATACACGGTTTATGCGGCCTCCCGGAATACATCCGCTGCATATGGCGAAAGAATAAGGCCGCTGAAGATGGATGTTACGAGTCCAGACTCGATCCGTTCCGCCCTTGACGTTGTTGATTCGGAATTTCCGGGCTGCGGCCTTTATGCGCTGATTCATAACGCCGGAACGGTTGTTCCGGGCCCGTTGGAGTGTCTTGATGAGAACCTTTTTTCCCGTCATTTCCAGGTAAATGTCATGGGGGTTCATTCTCTTACCAGAGCGGCTCTGCGGATGCTCAGGAAGGGAAATGGGCGGATCATCATGATAGGATCGATCAATGGACGAATAGCGAAACCCTATATAGGTGCATACAGCGCGAGTAAATTCGCGCTAAGGGCCATGGCGGACGCATGGCGGATGGAATTGGAACAGTGGAACATACATGTAAGCATGATAGAGCCCGGAAGCATAAAAACCCCGTTATGGGGCAAGGCCAGGATTGAAATGCAGGGATTGATTGAGACGCTGGATGATGCCGGCCGCGAAAATTATCTGTCATCCATTGAAACGGTCATGAAGGCGGCGGAAAAACGGGAGGGCAGGGGATTGCCTGCTGCGCGCGTCGTTAAATCGGTTATTCGGGCCCTGGAATCAGACCGGCCGAAGGCGAGCTATCTGATAGGCGCAAGCGCGGTGATTCAGACATGTCTGGCAAGCGTGCTCCCGCGTTCATTATTGAACCGTCTTATTATTTCGCAGTTCGGTCTTTCGGGAAAGCGGTATGATTCATGAAATGCAGGACTTTGTGTGTCCGGCAATGCGATTTCAGCGGGTTTTGTTTGACGGTTCCCGTTGCTTGCCATTTAATATACGGTGTCTGCGTTGAGATGCCTTTGTCGTTCCCCGGTGCATGAAGAATATGCCATAAAAAGGGATGTCCGGGTATGGTCTGTGCGGTGTTATGTCTTCGAGAACTTACTTATTAATATGAAATGAGGTTTCTTATGGCCATTTCCCTGACAACACATGAATTTGAATCCCAGCAGCAACGAAATAAAGAGTTGTTGAAAAGTTCTCATTACATGCGCCCAAAGGTGGAATCGAAAGTTCTGCCGTTTTCTCTGGATATCCGTACAACGGAAACGCTCAACCGTGACCAGGTCCTTTCGTTACGGGCAATTGAAACGGAGTCCGCTCGCGTTGCTCTTCGAACGTTGTCATCACTTGCCGCGATTAATGAGCTGGATCATCTCGGCGGCGCCCTGGATCTTATACCCGCGTTTTGCATGACGATGGCTGTAACGGATCACGACAGGGTCAAATATACGTTTGAACATGCTCATACCAGTATAGGGCATTACGCGACCCTGGCCGTATGGGGTTATCTGGACGAAAAAGTTGTTGTTGATGGATTCCGGAGAGGGCTTGACATAGCCGGGCATGTGAGCTGGGTTCCGGGAGGAACAGAGCTGAACGGCGGACGGCTGGGTGTGATGGTTCCCGCAGCGGTCGGTCAGGCGCTTGGCATGCGCGCGGTTCATGGGGACGGGGCATGGGTATTGTGCCATTGCGGCGATGCGGGCTGGATTTCCGGACAGGCGTTGAACGGATTCAACGGCGCGGATCTCCATAATGCTCCCATCACTTTTGTGATGCATAGAAACGGCATTCAGCTTTCCGATACCAACCGCAATATCATGGACAAGGATCCTCGAACCATTATCTCCGCGATGGGCGTGGAAATTCTAGAGGTGCAGTCTCTTGCAGATGCCGAGGGGTTGTATGAGGCCTATCGCTCAGCTTTTGAGCTTGCCCGAAATGGCCGCCCGAGCATGATTTATCCGACCGGATACAAGTCGGACGGCGATAAGCGCGTGGATCTGAATGTATTAGGGGAAATGTACGGGATATCGGATATAGTGCGTGATTTTGCCTCCGAACACGGAGTTTCGCTGGATACGGAAATCTGGATTCCGGGTTCCCTGATGAGTTATCGCGATGTCGAGCCGATGCTTGAATGTCTATTTCATGTAAATGATCTGCCCGGCGGAGAAGGGCATCACGATGGACATATGAAAGGCCGGGACCTTGACGAGGTCTTGAGCAATCCCATGTTCGATGAACCCGGCGAACAGAAGGCCGCGCTTGAAACATTAAGGAGCGCGGATCCGGTCTCCGTGGTTACCGAGGCACGACCTGAACCGGGATCCCCAAACCTCGTTCTGGATGACGGTGCAGTGCGTAAAATTGATTTGCCCCCGGCAGGCAAGTCTGTGAGCGCCAGGGCAGGGGTTGAAGCAGGGTATGCCGCAGTAGCTGAGGCATTTCCTGACAACGTTTTCGTTGTTTCGTGTGATCTAGATCCCAGTACTAAACTTGGGAAGGCGAAGGGTTTTCTGGCTTCGGATCATCACTTTGAAATGAGCATAGAGGAACAGGCGTCGGCGCTGATGGCCAACGGTCTGGCGGTAAGCAGTCGCCGTCCGCAGCTGAATGTGTTCTCCACATTCGCTGCTTTCTTTGACGGTATTGCCCGGGAAGGCATGGAAATGTGGCGTTACCAGCGCAATCTGACGGGTATAAATGAAGGCCTGAACGTGACTTTCCATATGTCGCACGTAGGTGCCTGCACGGGCCGGGATCACTTTTCGGGCTGGAGCCTTGACTGGATTGCGGTCGGGTTGACGTATCTTTCGTATCTGCACAGGTTCTACGCGCCTGCGGATGCGCGGGCGGCGTTCATAGCTGTGCGGGACCTCGCGGCGCATTACGGGGGTCACATCATTGGTATACCACGGGATAATTTGCCGGTTCTGCCGAAACAGGACGGTTCCGGCCCGTTATGGGAATCGGATATGCCGTGGGAACCGGTCACCTCATGGATCGAGAATAATAATTCCAGGAAAGCCATTCTGGCGGTTGGCGCGCCCGCATTTCTCGCCGGTGAGGCCGCCGAGGAACTGCTGGATTCCGGGGAACATGTTGACGTGCATATTGTTAATGGGTTTCCTGTTCCTGATGAGGAGTTTTCCAGTCTCTTGAATCGTTATCCTGAAGGTGTGGTTACCCTGGAAGACAGTCTTATAGGAACGCCTGCTGAGGGTTTCCGCGGATTTGCCGGGCTGGTGCGTGCGCAGTTGACTGGAAATTCCATGTCCGTCAGGCATGTCGGTATCGCGGATCCACGCATTGCGCCCTCGGACGGGTTTGCTGAGACATGGGATCATTTCGGTATTACGAGAGAGGCGGTTGTTGAGGCTGTGAAGTCACTCTAAAGGCCCTTTTGGCCGATTGTAACCCTGTTGCAGGGGCGTTTCAGTCAGGGATATTTTACATGATTGATCTGCATATGCATTCCACATTTTCCGATGGGACCGACACGCCGGAGGAGCTGATAGGGCACGCTGTAGGCCTTGGATTGAACGCGGTCGCACTCACGGATCATGACAATACAGCGGGTCTCCCCAGATTTTTGAAGGCTGGAGAGGGCAAGCCGCTGCGCACTGTTCCTGGAGTAGAGCTCAGCGTGGTGCATCGGCCCGGCGCAATGCATATTCTCGGGTATTTCATCAGGCACGATGATCCCGCATTAAATGATCAACTGACAAGGATAAGGACAGCGCGCTCCGAACGGAACAGGGAGATATTTGATAACCTTAATAAGCTGGGGTTGTCGATGACGTGGGATGAAATAGCGGCGTTTGCAGGCGAAGATGTTGTAGGCCGTCCGCATTTTGCGCAGGCAATGGTGACGCGCGGATATGTCTCTGATACTCAGGAGGCCTTTGACCGCTATCTTGCCAGGGGCAAGCCGGCATACGCCCGCAGGCGCGTCATGACACCTGAGGAAGCCGTGTCTGCCATTAAGTCGGCGGGCGGTGTTCCGGTTCTCGCGCATCCGATTTCACTGAAGTTGAAGTTCAAT
Source organism: Kiritimatiellia bacterium (assembly GCA_007130845.1). GTDB lineage: Bacteria > Verrucomicrobiota > Kiritimatiellia > SLAD01 > SLAD01 > SLRP01. The sequence goes on from SLRP01000001.1 coordinate 11,699, forward strand.
GAATTGCGCGATTTGATCAAACAGCTCAGATTCCAGGGGCTTGAAGGGGTCGAGGCGTATTATTCCCAACATTCCAATGGATTGCGTGATCAAATTCTGCATATTGCACGGGACTTTGATCTCGTGCCCACTGGAGGGTCGGATTATCACGGGGCTGTGAAACCCGATATCCGCATGGGGGTCGGTTTCGGCTCTCTGAATGTCCCTGATGATATCGTGGACAGGTTGGCAGCCCGGCGTAATTCCGCGTGATAAACAGCGGGATCAATCATTCTTCAATCGGTATTTCCTCGATTTGAACGTGATAGAATGAACGTGGATCCGCTGTCTGATTTCCGGTCCAGGTGTTGATCCCCTGATTATATTCCGTGGATCCAGGAATCTTCGGCCATGATTTCCTGTCTGTGTCTGCCGAAAGGTCATCGGTATATCTTACAACAACATTGCCTCGTACTTGGCCCGAGCTGCGCCATTTAACAAACGGGCGGTTATCGCTGTTCAATCCGAATTCGATAATTCTGAAGTCCTCGTCCAGTTGTTCCTGGTTCAAGAGATAGCTTTCATACATGCTTATGCTTGGATTATCTATGGAATCACCAAAACCGCGTTCTTCAGCCCACCACCTTGGGGTTTTGTCGTCGCCACCTTCCTCGCTGCTCCATACGGGCGCGGAAGTGAATATAACATTATTGGCCATATCACCCGTAACCGAGTCAACATGCCATGTGTAGGTTTCACGGCCTTCCGCATCAACTACATTGGATCCGCCGGAGTTTAGCTCTTCTATCACATTGAACGGCTTGGCTGTGAAGGTAACGGTTACCGGTTCACCGTCTTTTACCCGGATTTCGCGGGAATTTCCCGGTTCCGGAGTTTCAGAGCCGGCAGGGCTTATGCTCCCCCTTGTCTCAGGATCCAAGGTGGTGAGTATCCGCCAATGCGGTTTAAGGATAAAATCATCAATCTGAAAATCACCCTCGAATTCCACCCAGTTGAGGGCAAGGTGCCGATTCGCCGCCTTCTGATCGCTGTAATTTGCGGATCGGAACCAGGTACCTGCTCCGTAACCGGAGTTAAGTGAAGGGGTATTGAAACCTGCAGAGCTGCTGGACAATTTCTCCCCCTCAATCAGCACTTGGAAGAATGGGACGGTGTCGGTCCCGTCCAGCTTCTCAGTGGACATGAATATTGTGAGCCGATACCAAGCCGACGGATTATATACCTTGTCAAACTCCGTGAAGGATCCGCCCGTGCCGTCCTCACCTCCATGAAAGAGTCCTATGCGGTTTGCGTCTGTTGTATATACAGCCAGCTTCAGGTCGTTTCTGCTGGAGATCCGATCCAGAAGATCCTTTTCTGAAGGAGGAAGTCTGACCATGGTGTCAAGATATATTTTGTCATAACTGTATTTACTCGCATTCAGTGTTGCAGTAATTGAAGTGTTGTTTACGGCCAGCACCTTTGAGATGTCCGGTCTTATTACTTGAGAGCTGTCGAACACCGGAGAGCTCCATCCGTAGATTTCGCTTGCTTTTGCGCCGACCTCGAGCTGTTCGAAATCCTGTTCATAGGGTATAGCGATTGCTTCGGTTGGTATGTGTTCACCAAAGGCTTCAATTTTGAGGGATTGGTAATTAGCAATCGTCTTTTCTTTTACGACACCCGAATTGCGTACTCCTAGGTGAAGCTTGTAGTCCGAAACGTACGGCGAGAAATCGGCGAACTGGAGGTTCAACTCGCTTTCGCCGTCGAAGTCAGCCCCGGTCACCTTTACGGTCACGTTTGTTCCGTCAAAGGTGTACTCAATGGTATCAGGCGCACCGCTTATGGAGTAGAATCCTGCATCGTCAGAAAAATCGCTTGTTCCGTTTATATTGTCGGAGGCCAGAAAGCGCCAGAACGGTCCATTGCCGGTATCAAGCTGTTCAAGCATGAATCCGTACTGATTATCCGGACTTCCACCCGGCAGTCCTACATCTGCTCCGATGGAAAAGTAGTATTGGTTCCTGTCGTTGCCGCCTTCAACGGGACTTCCGTCAAGGGATGCGATATCCAGGGTTACCCTGATTGCATGATTAAAGAAGTTGTAGAGCTTGGCGCCTTCCCATCCGGTTATAGTTCCCGTCTCATCCGTGGCGGTAGTGATCGAGGCGCGCTGTGCATTTCCGGTAGTTCCTGTTTCCTGTACCAGAAGGTTGTTTGCAGTGTCTATATAAGTGCTTGATGCACCCCCGGCGGTGTCATGAGCCCAGTTGGGGTTAAGGGTTTCCCCGGTAAAGTTGTCATCCCACACGACATTCCAATCGGCCCAGCCGGTGCCTGCCGATACAACGATCAGCGCGCCAGTTGCAAGAATGGCAAACGCATTTTTCATTTATGTTATACAGCCTCTCTGAATAAGTAGTTATTATATAATGAGGCGTTATTCAAGTTGCTGAGACTAATATCATTAATTACCCATCCATGTCATTAACTTATGACCTGTTCCCGAATGAATTAATAATAATTTCTTGGCCTTGATCTGCAATCACGAACATACTATATTCAGGTTGTCAGTAGTATCCATTAGCCAAGGAAAGGACGACACCTTCATGATAAACGTATTTGTCGGTAATACCGTATCCATTCTCAGCGCAGCGTTGGTTTGGTTTGTGGCGGGCACTGCTTTCAATGGAACATTACTTGCTTCCGATGTGAGCCGTTATGCGCCTGACAGGGGTGTTAACTTCGACGGCGAGAAGAGCTATGCTGTCGTCGAGGACGGATCCCTTTTTGATTTCGACACGTTCTCGATAGCCGCATGGGTGAAGATGCGCAATGATTCCGGCACACAGATGTTCGTCAACCGGGGGGATTACGGCGGTCTTTTCTCTCTGTATTATTTCGATCCCGGCAGGGCCAACTATATCCCGCGCCTGCGCATGCTGGTTGAGCATTTGGGTGAAAGGCTGGATAGCAGGAACGCGTCCTATCAGGAGCCTCCACTCAACACATGGATGCATTTGGTAGGTGTCTATGACGGTCGACACGTACATCTATGGGTCAACGGGGAGCCCGGCGACAGGCCGAGGCCGGCTGAAGGGCGCATGGAGAAGCGCGATATACCGATGTACATCGGCGCCCTTCAACCCTATGAAGGTTTTTTTGACGGTGAACTGGAGGATATACGCATATACAATCGAGCGGTTTCCGCCAAGGAAGTATCAGATATAATGAAAGGGGCTACCGGGGGATCTCTTGATGATGGATTGGTGGCCCACTGGAGATCTGACGGAGTAGATGAAGAGAACGAAATATGGCATGGTGTATTCGACGGCGCTCCCACAGCCAGATACTATCCTGAAGGAAAGGCCCTGATAGCCGACAGGACGTATGACGGATACAAAGGCATATGGTACACGCTTGGGCCGGGACAGATATCTGAATACGGGATTAAGTATTCCGGCGGCCTGGGAACCTATACAGCCAACCATGTTCCCATGGCAATATATGCTCCGGAGGTCGACAAGACCTTCTTTGTATATGGAGGCAGTCGTGGAGGAGAACGATATCTTCTGGCCATGGCCTCCTACTATGATCATGAAAACAATCATGTTCCGCGCCCCACCATCGTGCACGACAAGCTTGGCGTGGACGACCCGCATGACAACCCCAGCCTTGCAATAGACGAGGACGGTTATATCTGGGTCTTCGTAAGCGGCCGAAGCGTCAGGAGGGACGGGTACATTTACAGGAGCTTGGAGCCCTACAGCGTTGACTCTTTCGAGATGTACTACAGCGGTGAATTGAGCACCTATTCTCAGCCATGGTGGGTTGAGGGCAAGGGGTTCATACATATGCATTCACAATACAGGGGTCGCCATCGCGAACTGTATTTCAATCTCAGCGAAGACGGGAGAACCTGGACGGAACCCGTCAAGCTTGCCGGAATGGGCGGACATTATCAGGTCAGCAATCAGTTCGGTGAAAGGATAATCACGAGTTTCATGATGCATCCTGATGGACGTGTGGATGATCGCACCAATCTCTACTATGTCGAAACCACGGATATGGGCAGTACCTGGCGGACGGTGGACGGACAGGCTCTCCAACTGCCCATAGAGGATAAGCACGGCCCGGCGCTGATACATGACTACGAAGCGGAAGGCCGTCTGGTGTATATAAACGACACCCAGCTAGACGCGAACGGCAATCCCGTAATCTTCTATGTCGCATCGTCATCCCACAAGCCGGGCCCTCCCGGGGAGCCGCGTTACCAGAAGGTGGCGCATTGGGACGGTCAGCAGTGGAACAGACATATAGTGAGCACAACGACGCATAACTATGATGTCGGTTCCATATATATAGAGGGTGATCTCTGGCGGGTTTTCGCGCCTGCCGAGCCCGGTCCTCAGCGCTGGGGAACCGGTGGAGAGGTTGCCATCTGGGAAAGCCGGGACAACGGCGCTTCGTGGGAGAAGAAGAGGGATGTGACACAGAACAGCCGGAAGAATCATCATTATGTCCGTCGTCCCGTTAATGCCCACAGGGGGTTTTACGCCTTCTGGGCTGACGGAAATCCGGATGTGGATTCGGACGGAAATCCCGCAGGCGACATAAAATCGAAGCTCTATTTCGCGGACTATGACGGCAATTACTGGGAGTTGCCCTACGAGATGGACGACGACTACGCCAGACCGGAAAGGAAATAGAGGGTCCCCGATCGTTGTTGTGGGAATACTGTAATTTCATTTCTTCCGGGAGTGGTGTGGATTGGAATTTACTGCCATGGGATATAATCGTGTCGGTGAAAAAATATCTGCGATAGCTGCCGCATTGCTTTGCTTTACGGCCGGCGCAACTGTAGGCGGGATATTGATAATCGGCGGCGACCCCTTTATTCCCGATAAGGGGGTTAATTTTAACGGCGAGAACAGCTATGCGGTTGTCGATGACGGAACTCTTTTCGATCTTGATACGTTTTCGATATCCGCCTGGGTAAAGATGCGTGATGATTCCGGTTCACAGATGTTTGTAAACCGGGGAGATTATGGCGGTCTTTTCTCTCTGTATTATTTCGATCCCAGAGATAGATATCCGGATTATGTTCCCCGGGTGCGCATGCTCGTTGAGCACCTTGGTGAAAGTCTGGACGACAGGAACGCGTCCTATCAAAACCCTCCCATCAATACATGGACCCATTATGTGGGCATCTATGACGGGCAGCATGTTCACTTGTATGTCAACGGTGTGGAGGGCGATAGACCCAGACCTGCCGAAGGCCGAATAGATGAAAGCGATACACCGTTGTACATCGGTGCCCTGCAGCCCTATGAAGGCTTTTTCGACGGCGAGCTTGAAGATATCCGCATTCATAGTCGCGCCGTATCCGCCGAGGAAGTGATTGACATAATGAAAGGCGCAACCGGCGGATCTCTAGACGATGGGTTGGAGGCCCACTGGAGGTCTGACGGTGTAGATGTGGAGAATGAGATCTGGTACGGGGCTTTTGAAGGCGCTCCGGTGGCAAGGTATTACCCTGACGGTAAAGCCATGATAGCCGACAGAAAATATGACGGCTACAAAGGCATATGGTTTGCACTGGGCCAGGTTACCGAATACGGGGACAAATACTCAGGGGGTCTTGGAACCTATACAGCCAATCATGTTCCGATGGCCATATATGCTCCGGAAGTCAACAAGACCTTCTTTGTTTATGGAGGAAGCCGCCGTGGGGAAAAATATCTCCTTGCCATGGCCTCCTACTACGACCATGAAAATCATCGTGTGCCGCGCCCCACCATCGTGCACGACAAGCTTGGAGTGGACGACCCGCACGACAACCCCAGCCTGGCGATAGACGAGGACGGTTATATCTGGGTATTCGTAACCGGTCGCAGTACTCGCAGGGACGGGTATATCTATCGGAGTCTTGAGCCCTACAGTGTTGACGCGTTCGAGATGCATTACTTGGGAGAGTTTACCTACTCTCAGCCGTGGTGGGTTGAGGGTGAGGGTTTCTTGCATCTTCACACAAAATACAGCGCCGGCCGAGAGCTGTATTTCAATCTAAGCGAGGACGGAAAGACGTGGACCGAGCCCGTCAAGATTGCAGGAATGGGCGGACATTATCAGGTAAGCAATCAGTTCGGTGAAAGGATTATCACGAGTTTCATGATGCATCCCGGTGGAAGTGTGGATAAACGCACTAATCTCTATTATCTTGAAACCAGCGATATGGGTAACACATGGCGGACCGTGGATGGGCAGGAGCTCGAACTGCCCCTTGGTGTTGAAGACAAGGACGGTCCCGCGCTTATTCATGACTACGAAGCGGAAGGCCGTCTTGTTTATATTAATGACACCCAGCTGGACGCTGACGGCAATCCCGTAATCTTGTACGTAACGTCTACATATCACGAGCCCGGTCCTCCTGATGAACATGATAAACATGATGAGCCTCGTTACCAGAAGATAGCCCGCTGGGACGGGCAGGAGTGGCATAGAAACATAGTGAGCACTACGACGCATAACTATGATGTCGGTTCCATATATATAGAGGGTGATCTATGGAGGGTTTTTGCGCCTGCGGAGCCTGGTCCTCAGGAATGGGGTACCGGCGGCGAGGTGGCCATCTGGGAAAGCGAGGACAAGGGCGAGAATTGGGTAAAGACGAAGGACGTTACCCGTGACAGCCAGAAAAACCACAGTTATGTCCGGCGTTCGGTTAATGCCCACAGCGGCTTTTACGCGTTCTGGGCTGATGGAAATCCGGATGTGGATTCGGAGGGCAATCCCGCGGGCGACATAAAGTCGAAGCTCTATTTCGCGGATTATGACGGCAATTACTGGGAGCTGCCCTACGAGATGGAGGGCGATTACGCCGAGCCGGAAAAGATTGAAATTCCCGATCCTTGAATTATCCCTGATTGCAAGTTCCTGGAAAGTTTGCCGTTTGGCATGGAGGACGAATTCAAGGCTGTCAAAACGGGGATGGCATTATAATGCCTGCTAATCGTCCAAGGATTCCTCAATTTCAACATGATAGAACGATTGAGGATCGGCTTCCCGGCTGCCGGTCCAAGTGTTAATGCCTTGATCATGTTCCGTGGTGCCCTGGATATTTGTCCATGACTCCCTGTCTGTCAGAAGATCATCCGTTGTCTTGACGATGATATTCCCGCGGGCCTGGCCGGAGCTGATCCATTTTACAAACGGAAGGTTATCATCATTCAACCCGAATTCGATAATCCTGAAAGGACTGTCCAGGTTCTCCTGGTTAAGCAGATAACCTTCATAGACGCTTAACTCCGTCCCGTGTGAATATCCTCTAGCGTCAGCCCACCACATGGGGCTCCTGCCGTCGCCTCCGTCGCCGTTACTCCAGATCTTTTCAGCAAAGGTGATACTATTGACTATATCATCGGTAACTGTGTCGACACCCCAAATATAAATGTCCCGGCCGGCAGCGTCTGTTATTTCGGCATTGTTGGATTCCAGCTTTTCTATCAGATAAAATTGATCCGCTGAATAAGTGATATTTGCGGGTAATCCGTCCTCGGTCTTGATTTCGTAGGATGGCCATTGAGCATCGCCTATCCATTCGCCGTAGGGGTACATTGTTCCCTGACCATATTCAGGGTGCAGTCTGGTTATAATTGATCTCGTCAGGACCGTTGACGGCCGGGCACCGGTAACCACAAAATCATCAACAAGGATGTCTCCTTCAAATCCTATCCAGTTGAGTTTCAGGTGTCTTTCATTGGTCAGCTGTTCACTGTGATTTGCGAATCTGAACCATGGGCCTCCGTCATATTCCTCCGACGTGGAAGGAGTGTTGAAACCTTCAGACACTCCATTCAACGGTTCCCCGTCAAGATACAGGCGGAAGAAAGCTGTATTATTCCCGCTGTCCTGTCCTGACATATTCATGGAAACCGTAAGCCGATACCAACTGTCCGGCTCATAAATTCCCTCGAAAGTAGTAAAACCTGCATCATTTCCGGTTGGTCCCCCGTGGAAAAGTCTCAACTGGTTCATATCGTCGAGATAAAGAGCAAGTTTCAGATCGTCCATGTTTGTTAGATATTCTATAAGATTGGCGGTTGAGGCCGGCAGGCGAACCATTTTGTCCAGATAGATTTGATCATGAGAACTGTTTTCCATTTTGAACGAGGCAAACACTGAGCTTCCCTTGAGATCCAGCACTCTAGTGTGTCCGCTTTCTGGAAGAGGCCGGGGCAGATGATCAAAGTCGTATACCTTCTCTATGATTCCGGAGATATCAATCCCTGTGGAACTCCATCCCGGAATTCCGCTTGCGGGAGTGCCAGGCTGCAGCCCTTCGAAGTCCTGCTGATATGGTAAAGTGATCCTCTCATCCTTTTCATATCTCACTGAAATCCTGGAATAGGAGACAAAAGCGCCTCCGTCAGCAGGGTCTAATTGAGCAGTCCACTGCATTGAAGCCCATCTGACCGGCGGTTCGATGTTTCCGTCGCCATAAACTACCGGCCACTCCGCTGTCGTGCCGCCCTGACCATTGTCAAACTCAACCGCCGTTCCATTGATGGTAACGCTCGCGGTCTGTTCAGTTATATTGAATTGGAACGACACCTGTAGTTCTTGCTGCTCGGAAATATCCCAGAGGCCGGTACTTGCTGTCCCGGAACCATTAGACGTGCCCGGACCTCCGCGAAGTTGAACCCGTCCTCCTGACAAATGGCCGTATATCGCGGCCCATGGGCCGCCTTCAGCGCTTCCGGTGAGACTGCCGGTACCAGTTTCCGAAAAACCCAAACCAAACCAGTTGCTTGCTTCCTGAGGCGTGGGAGATCCCAAAGTAACATCCCACTTGATATCGGTTATGGAAGGATCATCAGTGAGAATTGATCCCAGATCCACATCGTATCTGGCTGTGCCGGCGCCGTCCGTATGTATATTCCCATCTCCATCCATCAGCACCGTGCCTTCGCCAACCTGTTGCTGAAAACCTTCCGGTTCGATCATGGGCTCCGTGTTTGCTGCGGAACCGGCGTCTCCCGCGAAGTCATCCTCGTAGATAATGTCCCAGTAAGCGTGCGTCGAAAGCGCTGTAAGCGTCAACACGATGAACGAAGTCAATGCTCTCATGGCAAATCCATGTTTAAGGTTGGCAGGCATAATACTGTAGAGTTTATTAACAACCTATTATAAAGGCAGGCTTGTGTATTGCAATGAATATAGTTGGTTCAACGCTTGGAACCGCTGCTTGACAATTTGCCATATACCGCTTACTTACTTCAATAGGGTAAAGGAATGGGTTCTAACGGAGATGAGCGCGTGAAGTTGAAAAATAATATTACGGAGACCGTCTACAACACACCACTGGTACGCCTGAATGCGCTTACGCGTGACTTGGATGCGGAAATCCTTCTGAAGATGGAGTCGCACAATCCCCTTGGCAGCGTAAAGGACAGGATCGGATTGGCGATGATAAATGCCGCGGAAAGGGATGGTTTACTGAAACCCGACTCCGTAATAGTGGAGCCCACAAGCGGAAACACGGGTATAGCTTTGGCGTTTGTTGCGTCTGCAAAGGGCTACCGCCTTATTCTGACCATGCCTGAGAGCATGAGCATGGAACGCCGCCATCTTCTGCGTATTCTAGGGGCTGATCTGGTTTTAACCCCTGCTGACAAGGGGATGCCGGGAGCGGTGGCAAAGGCGGAGGAAATTGTTTCAAACACAAAGAACGGCTTCATGCCACAGCAGTTCAACAATCCCGCCAACCCGGAGATTCACCGCAAGACCACCGCTGAGGAGATCTGGAATGATACAAACGGTGAAGTGGATATCCTTGTGGCCGGTGTTGGAACCGGCGGCACGATCACAGGCGTTACAGAGGTAATCAAACAGCGCAAACCTGATTTCATGGCCGTAGCAGTTGAACCTGCAAAGTCTCCGGTCATTTCAGGAGGTCAACCCGGGCCTCACAAGATCCAGGGGATCGGCGCAGGTTTTGTTCCAGGCGTGCTCAGGGTGGATCTGATTGATGAAGTCATTCAGGTGCATGAGGATGACGCTGCCGATTTTACACGAAGGCTTGCCAGTGAAGAGGGAATATTCTGCGGCATTTCAACCGGAGCAAACATATGGTCCGCAATAGAAGTAGCCAGGCGTGACGAGAGCAAGGGAAAGACGATTGTCACAATAGGATGTGACACCGGAGAACGCTATCTCTCAACATGGCTTTTCGCCGAGGCATGAGCATGCGCCCCGCGTTCTGCAAGGAAACATTTTCTGTCACATCATTGATATCAGGTTTTCGATCCGGGAAGGGTTGTTCTGCTCCGGTTCAAGGAAATGTCGGGGCCGGCCTTTCGTTTCTGATGGCGGCAATTCTCATCTTCACCATGTCATGCTCGCGGGAGGCACAAGACTCAACCGTCCTTAATGTGGCCGCCGCGTCTGTTATGAAATTCGCAATGGATGATATCGCCGAGCAATTTTACGGGGAATATCCTCAATGGCGAATAAGGACTTCATACGGATCATCC
>SLRP01000115.1 GCA_007130845.1 Kiritimatiellia bacterium
GCTGTTTCAATAGTCAGGGTGCCTCCATCCGGCATTGCATCGCGGGCATTGATGGCAAGATTCAGCACGATCTGCTCCATCTGCCCCGGATCCGCCATGACGGTTACATGGTCGCCGGCCAGCTTCGTATCAAGTTCGATGTTCTTTCCAATAAGTCGGCGCAGCATTTTTTCGACATTCCCTACCACATCGTTAAGGTCAAGTATTTCGGGCTGCAGGGTTTGTTTTCGGCTGAATGCCAGAAGCTGTCTCGTAAGAGATGCTGCCCGCTCGGTGCACGCCTTTATTTCCTCCAAATCATGTGCTACAGGATCGTCGCCGCTGAAACGGGATAACAACAAATCACATCCCCCCATCTGAACCATCAGAAGGTTGTTGAAGTCATGAGCTATTCCCCCGGCAAGCTGCCCTATTGCTTCCAGCTTCTGCATCTGCCTGAGTTCCGCTTCCGTATTCCGAAGGTCACGGGAAGATTTTTCCAGTTTTCCCGCCACCTCCATTCCCCTGAGAGCAAATGCCACATCGCCTGCAGCCTCCTCCAGCAGGCCCTGCTCCTCCGGGTCGTTTCCCGCACCTACAGGCAAAGATGCAAGCATGAAACCGTAGCATTGTCCGTCGGATAACAGCGGCAGGGCCAATTCGTCATGATATTCATTGGAATTCCCCTCGACGGCATCTTGAATACAACGGCAATCCGTATCAGTTCGAATGACTACACTTCGCGTCTTCATTGCCGACCGTACGCACTCTGGCACATCGCATCTGTAAAGCAGGTCCTTAAGAGATGAAGGGATAATTCCCGCTACACTGTGAATTTTGAGAAGTCCGTCAGGTTCATCGGCCAGGCCTATCACCACTGAACTGAACCCTCGGGCATTCACCAGCGCTTCACAGGATTTACGTATCAAGAGGTCCCTGTCTTTCTCCCTTACTATAAGCTGATTAACCTCTCGAACACCGCGAAGCACCGCGTTCAAGTGCCGGACCTTGCGTTCGAATTTCTTCCGCGCAGTTATATCTATTGAAAGAATCAGAGCGCCTTCCGGAACAGCTTCAAACCGCAACTCGAACCATCGCGTTGTACCGTCAGGGTAAGTGAATTCGTTTTCTATCTGACGAGGTTGACGGTCGGTTATTGTCAGACTTAGTTCGGAAAACATCTCGGTCTGTTCAATGCCGGGATAAGCTTCCATCATGGTCCGGCCGATCAAATCTTCGCGGGTATTGCGAGAATGCGTGAGAGCGGATCTGTTCACATAGAGGTAACGCCAGTCAGGCCCTATGACCTGGCATCCCTCCAAAAGGTTCTCCAGAACATCCATGAAAAGAATTCCGGGAGGACCATGCCCCCCGAAATAAAACTTATCCGACTTCTTCACTGGCGGGATCTCCTCTGATCATGCCATTACACAGAAATCACAAGTACTATAATGAAATCCCTTATAACAGCATACACATTACGCTATAAACACAAGGATGTTAAATGTTATTGTCGTGAATTTTCCGGATTTAGAGGAATCCTGATTACGGCGTTAAAAAACAAGGGTAATTCATCAATGCGAAACCATACGATACGCTTCTGGAGAAGACTGATATTTACCAACGGATCGCGTTTAAGAGGGCTTCAAAGGCGTCTCTTTTGGCGTCCATCTGTTCCGGAGCGGCGCTCAGCACAAAACCAATTGCCCAGCGGCCATCCCTGGCTGTGTATGCTGTCTGCATTATATCCAAACTGCCGCCTTGGGGATGGTTGATAGTTCTCATTGCGGTAAGCGTGTTCCAAGTTCTGCCTTGAAGGTTGCGTGTGGATGGCGGGCTCGTGATTTCCGCTCCGGCAAAACCCATTTGCAACAGGACAAGTTCATCCATGCCGGGAGGGAATCTATCCAGGTCGAAACGGTTGACCACCAGCGTTGGGTTGGGACCTGGCGCCTTTCCGGATTCATAATATCTAATTCGTACCAAAGGCTCAACCGGGCCTCCCGGTTCCGAGAATTCCAAATCCGGATCATCCATGGCCTCCGCTTCGCGCCGGGCCATTTCGCGCATCTCTTCCCCCGTCTCCATATGCCATGGCGCAGGGACATCAATTCTAAACCCTGTTTCGGGATCGATGAACACGCGTTCTTCAGCGCCGGCTCCGCTGCCGCATGCCATTGTCAAGAAACCCGCGCATATTACCGCAGCAATGATACGCAGGTGTGCACGAGCATATGAAAACATACTTTTCGCCGCATGCATGGTTAAGACCTCCTTTTTTGACCCATCACACATCAGCAAGGATATCGCACAATCAGATGGTGAACCTCCTTCAAACTGCTTACCATATGCCAATTGCAAAACAATGTTAACAGTAATTCACAATGAGAAACAGGAAGCAAGGCGAACGGATATTTCCCAGCGTTAGACTCTTCTCCTGATTCCCGAAATGGGATACCCATTCAGTCGATCGGGCTTTTGCAGTCGCTATAGCGGAGTCGGTTAAGTGTGGCGGGTAAGTGTATTCGAGAAAGTGTATTCGGTTAAGGGTGTTATTGATGAGTTGCCCGCTGCAAGATCCGAAAGGTACCGTCATAACCCCATACCTCTCTTCATACACTTAACCGGATACACTTACGCGCCACACTTAAACGGATACCCTTAAACGAATACCCTTACCCGACTCCGCTTCCCCCGCCTTCCGATATCCCCGCAGTCGAAACATCCGCTCATCCCTGTATACGAACAGGCTCCAATTATGTCCATGGGACACCCGATAACGCAATCGCTTCTCGTTGCAAATCAACAAGTTATGACTCAATCTCGAAGGCGCTCGGAACTCAGTAGAAACAGGAAGCAAGGCGAACGGATATTTCCCAGCGGTAGACTCTTCTTTTTTCTTCTCTTCACACCGAGTGATAGATACTCCGCAATCGATCCAGATTCATCCCATTAAAAACACCGCTCGCTGTTCCCAGAATAAATCTTGAATCCTCCGAAATTCGGCGAATGGAATTCAACAGGCCCGCCTGATACTCCGGATCAGCGCTTTTCTCCAGATCATCCGCCTCGAGATGCCCCCACAGACATAATTTCTTTTCGAACCGGTAACGCAGTTCTGATATTTCCATACCGGCATTCTTTTCAAGGCAATGCAGCCCGCTGAACCCCGCAGATATCAGGTCAGTGATTACCGGCCGGTAATTCCCATCCGAATGAAAAAATACGGGCAAATCTGCCTGCGCAATTTGTTCAACCTGTCCGGCAAGACCGGGTATGAACATGCTTCTTAACACTTCAGGATTTACAAATAACCCATACTGGTGAGCGATGTCGTCGGCCAGAATAACTCCATCAATACCCTCTCCAATCACATGCTCGATGAGCAGTCTGTTCAAAGAATCGATATGTGCTATGAAACTCGCGCAGGAAGAACCAGAGCCGTGCACGGCAACGCAGAATTCTTCAAACCCGTTAATTCTCACACCCCACTCGAATGGACCATCCAGCAGGGCAAATGTGAACAAACCGGTATTCGACACCCATTTTTCAAGGTCAGGCCACTTAAAGTCCTCGATTTCAGGCAGTCTGTTCTTCCCGTAGTCAGTGCGCGGGTTTAACGGGGGTATGGTCACAATATCCAGGCCAAGCCAATCAATGAACTCGAGCTTCTCCGCAAAACCTACCCTGTTTTCAGTCCTGCAAACTGACTGAACAACATCGCAATCTATACACAATTCCCCTTTGACAATGGACTCGCATGGTTTTCCCTGTATGACATTCCTGACTTTTTGACGGGAATCTGATTTCAATATATATCCCCATTAACCATTCATTTTCATTAACGCCGAACCATGCAGGCGGCTTGAGATTCGATCATTGAGCAATACAGATCAAACCGTATGAGTTTAAACATTTTTCTCTCTGCTTATTGTTCCTATGTCTGCCTGGGGTTGAATCTCGACTTGGATTTCAACTCCTCCCACAAGCGCTTCTCCTCGACAGTCAGTCGGTCAGGCAGAACTATGTTGATTACAACGTACAGATTTCCCCGGCCCTTGTCCCGAGAAGGCAGGCCGTGCTTGCGAACACGCAAATGACTGCCATTGCCTGTACCTGGCGGAATGGTTACAGCAATATTTCCGGTAAGCACGGGAACTTTGACCCTGGATCCCAGAACGGCTTCCCATGGGGCCACATCGAGGTCATAATAAAGATCCGAACCGCGAACGCGGTAATCGGGGTGCCGTGCAAAGCGTACGCGCAAATATAGATCACCGGCCGGACCGCCGCTTGCACCCGCCTCGCCTTTTCCCGACATGCGAATTCGCTGACCTTCCCTTACTCCGGAAGGAATACGCACCCTATAGGTTTGAGTCGTAACCCCCCCGGTTCGCGGGTCTGTTTGGCGAAGAGAAATAGGACGTGTCGCGCCATGAATCGCCTCATGCAGGGTTACCATTATATCGGCCTCGACATCCTGCCCTCTTCTGGGCCGTTCAGACCGGCCGTAAGCCCCGAATCCCGGCGCGCCCATTTCCTCCTCAAATATTGAAAACCCCCCATGCCGTCCGCCGAAAAACTGTTCGAAGAAGTCACTGAAACCGGTCCCGCTGAAATGGAAGTCAAAGCCTTGTCCGGCATCCGGACCGCCTGCCGACTTCCATCTTGCGCCCTCCCATCCGGGCGGCGGCCTGAAATCCTGGCCATGCTTCCAGTTTGCACCCAGCTGATCATACTTCTTTCTGGAATCAGGGTTGCTCAGCACCTCGTAAGCTTCATTGATTTCCTTGAAACGGGACTCGGCTTCCGGGTCATCACGGGCAACATCCGGATGGTATTTCCTGGCCAGCTTCCTAAACGCCGCCTTGATTTCATCCTGGGATGCCGTCCTCGATACTCCCAACGCTTCATAATAGTCTTTGAACTGCACTGTCATAATATTATTTTTTCATTAATC
This sequence comes from Kiritimatiellia bacterium, assembly GCA_007130845.1. Taxonomy (GTDB): domain Bacteria; phylum Verrucomicrobiota; class Kiritimatiellia; order SLAD01; family SLAD01; genus SLRP01. Next base: position 4,940 of record SLRP01000115.1, read on the forward strand.
CGCTACTCAGCGTCCTTTCATCCATCGGACGACTCATGGCGCTCTTTATTAACATTTCCTCCAGACCGGAGATGCCCTGTTCCGGCATTCTTGATGAAATAATACCCGGAAGCTAAAGCTACAACCAGAATACCTATGCCCATGATAGTCAGGGGGTCAGACTCATCGTATTCAAGAACTATCACCTTTCTGGCAATTGCAATTATCGCAACCAACAGCACAATTTCGACGTGAACGACATCGTCCCGCAGATACGCCTTGATTGTCTCCAGAAGTTCAATGCCGATTAAAACCACTAAAAATGATCCGAACAGACTGAACAATCCGTCAATGTCGACAAGGATATCCGGCTCAGACAACAACTCCTCAACAATCTTCCTGGCGAGGTCAATAGTTGCCAGGAGAAGGATCAGGGCCATCATGCCCGTCAAGGCAATGATTATTGTTTTTTCTATATTCTTAAAGATTTTCATATTGCCCCTGACCTTAAAAGTCCCCCACCCAAGGGAGATACAATAACAAATGTACTCAATCAGACCGATGTCAAGGCTCGCAAACGCCCCGGAACGGCAAACGAGAACCGACTCGATACAAATCATCCGGCACAGGCTATCTTCCCGATAAAAGCGCTGACGCGTGCATGTTACGATAAGCTTTAGGGCTCATCCCGTGAATTTTCTTGAACTGGCGGTTAAAGTTCGCAAGTGACGCGTACCCGTTATTGTATGCTATCTCGGATACGGATGAATCCGTTTCCTGCAAATCACGGCATACCTGACCTATGCGCATCTCGTTGACAAACCTGATGAACGACTTACCCATCACCTTTGTAAAATAGCGGCAGAACGCGCTCGGACTCATACCGACTGTCTTTGCAGCGGCAACAAGCGTGATTTCCCCTCCAATATTACCCCTGACGTACTCGCAAATGCTGTTTATCCTGTCTACTGAGTGACCGTCCAATTGAGGCACAAATCCGGAGCTCGACAAAGGCCGGACTTCCGAAGCGGAACTCAGGACAACAAGTATTCCCAGAAGGCTCAACAATCTTTCAGAAGGCGATTCCGATGTCATGCTTTCAAGCCGTTCGCCAACCTTCTCTGAAACCCTACCTTCAAACTTCAACCCTCTGCCCGCCCGCAGGAGAAGCTGAGATACAGATTCCATTTCCGGAACCTTCCAGATGGCAGAGCCCAGGAAGTCCGGATCGAACTGAACCACGATGCAACGCGAATATGCCCGGCTCCTTCCCGGGGTTTCGCTGAACCATGCATGAGGCAAATCTCCCCCAAGCAATACAAGGTCTCCGGGACCGTACTCCTCCATGTTATCTCCCACAAAACGCCGGCCTATCCCTCTTTCAATAAATGTGAGTTCAACTTCAGGGTGAAAATGCCAAGGGGAGTAGAAGGCAGGGAGACGGGATTCCTGAAAGGCGAATGACTGGTCGGGTGCTACCACTATAGGCTCAAAATCTGCTTTTTCCGCCATATCAATCGAGACCCCAATTCATCCTGAATATACGCCATAATCGCACACATGAACGCAATGTCAAAATAAGATCAGCGTTTGACAGGATAACAGTAGATATCCACATGGCGCATTACGTAATCTAACGCTGATCAATGGTCTGAGGAACAACCACATGCTTTTGTCAAAAATCTTATGAATATGAAAGCCGGGAAGGATCGGTCGACGATTACGCCGACGATTACGGATTACGACTAAGAAATCCAAATCGTTTAACGTAGTCATCGCCGTAGTCGGAAAGCGGAGAGAAAACACAAAGGAAAAGAGGGGGAAAAGCCGGGAAGGATCGGTCGACGATTACGCCGACGATTACGGATTACGAGCAAGGAATCCCAATCGTTTAACGTA
>SLRP01000077.1 GCA_007130845.1 Kiritimatiellia bacterium
AATAGGAGTGTACATAACGCTCCATGAGGAGCTTCACAAACTTCTCAAGTATTTCTTCGTCATCCAATCTGTCGGGATTGATCAACACCATGGATTGCAAGAGGTATCCGCGCAGATACTTATTTTCCAGGACAACCCCTGATTCATCCTGATTCCCCGTATAATGTTTTATTATCCTCACAGGATATCTTTTATTTATTGCATTGCTCAGGCCCATCCGCAGGGATACTTTATCGGAAATGCTCTCGGCCCAGTTTGCCATGCGTATATTTTCAGATGAATTGGGGGAAATTACCTCGATCCGCCGGGAATGACTGATCAGGGTTCTGTACATATATCGGTCGAATACCGAGGTTTCCGTTCCTGCTTCATCCGCATGCGCCATATTCGAAGGCCATGCGAGCGTGCATAAAGCTGCGATTACGGCAATCGAGATGTATTGTGAGGTCGAAACCAAAGCGGGCATGAATTGCAGGAGCCGCGATGCGCGCATTTTGACCCGAAGGATAAGGGTTTTCCAACGGTCACGTCTTTGTTCTGCCGCGGCTTTCAAGAATAAGCGTAATCGGTCCATCATTCTCCAACTCGACGTGCATATGTTCCTGAAAACGTCCGGTATGTACTTCATATCCCAATGATTGCAGGCTTCTAATATACTCATCATACAGAACACGCCCTTCCTCTGGATCGGCCGCTTCCATATAACTTGGACGGTTGCCCTTTGAACAGTCGCCATAAAGAGTAAACTGACTGACCACGAGAAAAGAGCCTTCCTCGCGGTCTATAGGCATATTCAGCCTCCCTACTTCATCATCAAATATCCTTAGCTGGGCAGTTTTTCTGGCCAGGTATCGCGAATCCTCCAAGGTGTCTCCCCTTGCCGCGCCTACGAAAACAAGAGCGCCGTTTCCTATGCGAGCCACCCAGTCCCCGCCTGCATGTATAGCTGCGCTATTGACCCGTTGTACAACGAGTTTCATTCCAATCCATCAATCAATATGTGATATCCTCAGAGTATCAAGCCGGTTAAGCGCGGCCGCAATTTCAAATCTACGAGGACGAGCCATGTCTCCCCTTAGATCCCTGGTAAGGCATTCGAGTCCTTCAGAACTCAGGTCACGGTCAACCATGTCGAGCACATCCCGTATGGGCATACCCTCATCCATATAACGCAATTTTGCATAATATAGAATAAGACCGATTGTAGTGGTCTGATGCTTATCCGCCAACTGGGTCAAAGCGCCCAGGTCGATGGTTGATCGGCCAAACTGCATAATTTTCATGTCCGGGGTATCTATAACCTGGTCAAGGTGACTCATGCTTGGATCAATGCTGGAGGGAATAATCCACCTGTTTCTCTCAGCGATCGATGTCACGTTAACGGGTTCGGAACTTTGCTCCAGTTGCGGAATATCCAGTGATTTTGCGTCATTTGTGACATCGGTTACCCGGGAGTTATCGATCCTGAGGATAGTGTCTGCAATAGGGATAAATTCCGCAACTGATGAAGAGCCGGCAACTACGATCGACACGCCCAACTCGTCTGCTATTTTACGGGCCTGTAAGGACAATGGCAGTATTTTTTCGCTCGCATTGGGGAGTACATGTTCCAGACGACTGTCTCGCGTAAGCAATGACGGGGAAGAGCTGGATTCATCAAACAGCAAGACCTTTGCGCCAACCTCCAATGCTTCAATTACCGATGCAGCCTGCGCGCTGCATGGGTCGGCTTCATTTGAGGTATACTGTTCCGGTTTCTCCGTGCCCGGCAATTCGCGAATAAAAGGGCTTACATCAACCTTCTGAACACAGCGGCCAGCATCAGCTGGAACGGAAACCGCATCGGGAACCGTCACAATCAACTCCCGCCCATCTCCCGGGATGTGATTATAAACACCTGCAGCAATGGCATTCATCAACGCTGTGCGTCCGGAATATGCGTCACCAAGTATCAGCGTAATCCCGGCGGGAATGCCCATACCCTTGATCGATCCTGAATTCGGAACTTCGACTTCCGTCATTAGTTTTTCGTCAATAGATACCGGTGTCACGTCATCATAATCGGGGTAATCCGTATTATTAAGACGAGCAACCAGCGAGTTCTCAGCCACGAGACTGACTAACCCAAGCGTTGGCAGCAACTGCCTTGCCTTATCCGCATCCTCCATCAGATCGACGAACTCTTCAAGTTCCGCTTCATCGACATTGCTGTAAACCAGCGAGGCGTTTACCACTTCAGGTAACTCTTCGAAAAATATGTCCTTTACGCTTTGGCCGGAAATCATCCCGTTCTGCTGAGGCAACAATACGTAGACCCGTGCTTCCACATACTCATCCGTAATCATCAATGAAGTGCGCGGCAACACCTTTTGCCCGGGTACAGCTATGGACAGCCTTCTCCGCGAAATACCTTCTTCATCATAGTGGGCAATAGATTCAATTTGGTCGGCGATTTTACGTGTCAGATAATCTTCAATAGCCGTTCTGCGCACCGGGGTATTGAACAAATGGGGAGGAAATCCGGCGATGATCTGCGGGACTCTGACGATAAACAGGGCTGGTTTGTCCAACTGGTCGGGGTTGACTTGAATCAGCTTGAGAACATAACGGGTGAAATCGAAGTCGCCTATTAGGCGGGTATACTCCGAAACATCCCGATCCCAAATTTCTGTCAGAATGCTGTAAAATTCCTTCTTGTCTCTCATTTATGGCTACCTTTCATCAATTCACAGACCCCAAATAATTATTCGACTGATATGTAAAGCACTGAGTCCTCCACTTCCACCTCGGAAAGGTTACGAAGTATATATTGCTCTCTCTTCATTTTCGAAAATATATTTGAAAGTTTTTCTACAAGCAGGCCGAATGTGAATTCAGGCATCCACACATGCCCCAATGTAATCTTTTGAATATCCAACTCCGCGCCTGTTCCATCCACACCTGGAATACCCGTAATTTCATATGATAATCGAACCGGCCCCCACTTTGTTATAATATTGATTATGACATGGCCTGATGTAAAGGACAGGTTTACAGTCCGGGTGGACATTCGGAAAGGGTCGTCTTCCACCACGGCGCTCATCCGGCGTATTATTTCGTATAAATAAGCATTCATAACCTCTTCACGAACACTAATACGTATGGAGTCCCCCCTGCGAATGTACTGCTCCAAATTCAGGATTTTTTCGTACATCAGCTCCGCGTCGTCCATACTTCCGACAGATCCTTCCGGTTCCACGGGCCATAACATGGCGGACAGGACGAAAATAAATACTGCAAGCAGAGCCGGAATTACTACGCGCTTGAAGCCGGACAAAATTACTCCCCCCAGTCCAGGCTTTGATCGTCTACGCTTGAGACACTTCAGGTCCAGATGTCCTCCACACATCCTACAAAGAACCCGTCCGATATCATTTTCATGGCCGCAATTACTGCATATTAGGCTGGGCTTCACTTCTTACCGGATGGCGATGATGATTCAGAGCTCTTATCAGGCTTTGACCCGGAGGGCTTTGAGTCGGAGGATGACTGGGGCTTTTCCTCATTTTTACGTGCCTGCTCATATCCCTTGCTGCGGTAATCGGTGGAGTAAAATCCCGATCCCTTGAACAGCAAACCCGACCCTGTACCTATTAGCCGTCTTAGCTTACCGCGGCATGATGGACAGCGCTTCAACACCGGAGCGGAAATACTCTGAAATTTTTCGAATCCATGCCCGCAACGCGTGCATTCATAGTCATAGGTCGGCATTGTCTACCCCCTTCAAAAGAGTGGAAATATAGAAGTTATGAGTTGACATGTCAACCCGTTGGCGGGACTGATATTACCGCATGCGGCATCTTTCCCGCTTCCGGCAGTATTTCTGCTTGCCCGTATCGTGTGTTTTCCTATTATCATTCCAAATGTTCAACCTTACCGACTACCTTGAGAATAAACGCCGCATCATCGATAACGCACTTGAAATGCATATTCCCACGGAGGATGTACGCCCCAGTTTGCTGCACAAGGCTATGCGCTACAGCGTTTTCAGCGGCGGAAAACGAATTCGGCCCATTCTTTGCATGGCGGCCGCGGAGGCCGTAGGCGGTAACGGGGAGGATGTTATTCTTCCGGCAATAGCCATAGAAGCGATACATACCTATACCCTGATCCATGACGATCTTCCCGCCATGGATGACGACAACTTGAGAAGAGGAAGGCCGACTTCCCATACAGTTTTCGGCGAAGCTGCGGCAATCCTTGCAGGTGACGCCCTTCTTACACTCGCATTCGAATGGCTTGCGGAAAGCAGAGCTCCAACTCCGTTTCTTTCATATCAGTATTCACTTGAAATAGCCGAAGCCGCTGGTAGTCGAGGAGTAATAGCCGGACAAATTGAGGATCTATCTGCCGAGGGAGCAGAGCCTGATGAGGAACTGCTTGAATACATACACCTTCACAAAACAGCATCACTGATCCGTGCGGCAGTCCGTGTGGGCGGTATTGCAGGATCGGCAAATACGGGACAATTCGATGCGCTCACACTATACGGGTGCAATGTCGGACTGGCCTTCCAGATTGCCGATGACATACTTAATGAAACATCATCTCATGAAATACTCGGCAAACCCTCCGGAACCGACCGGAAAAAGAAAAAAATGACCTATGTGTCCCTGTTCGGGACAAATGCCTCTCGTGAAAAAGCGCAGTTGCTTGTCGATCAGGCTCTAGACGCATTGAAAGACGCCAAGGCCCTTACTCCCCCCCTCGAACACATCGCCCGATTCGTACTCGAACGCCCGCGATGAAACAGACATAGCGGGCGGCCGTCAGGGCAAAACTCTTAATCACAGTCCTCGAATAAAAGCAGTCAACCTAAATTGACTGCTTTCAACCGGGACATACATAGTCATTCCGACTAGTTGACGCCTGCCATTAATAAGGCCGAATAACGATCTCAATGGCCTTATCAGCGTTTCAACACCGCCTCTTACGAGTCGCCGAAACCCTTTTCCTTGAGATAATTCACCACAGCCCCTACCGTGGTGAGCTTCTCGGCATCCTCGTCGGGAATTTCGGCTCCGAACTCCTCCTCGAAGGCCATGACCAATTCCACCGTGTCCAGTGAATCTGCGCCAAGATCCTCAATGAATGAAGCTTCCGGGGTGACCTGTTCGGGGTTTACGCCAAGCTGTTCCACTATGATGTCTTTTACTTTATCTTCCAGTGCCATGTTCCTGTCTCCTTCTTTCTTTAATGTGCCGTACAACAACAGAGTACCCCTCCGTCAACGGCTTGAAGTTCATGTTACCATACCACCGCATACGGTCAGAACCTGACCCGACACGTATCCTGCCGCATCCCCTGCCAGAAAAGCCACTACTTCCGCAACATCCTCTGGAGTACCAAAACGCTTGAGCGGAATCCCGTCCAGCATCTTCTTTTGGACTTCCTCCGGCAGATCATCCGTCATCTTCGTCTTTATAAATCCTGGCGCAACTGCGTTGGCCCTTATATTGCGAGCAGCCAGCTCCTTTGCGCATGACTTTGTAAAAGCGATTACCCCCGCCTTGGATGCCGAGTAATTGCATTGCCCTGCATTGCCTATCAAACCGATGATGGAAGCGATATTAACTATGGCCCCGGAACGTTGCTTCATCATGATTCGGGACACCGCCTTGGTAATCAGAAACGTGCCCTTCAGGTTTACATCAATTACCCTGTCCCATTCATCCTCAGTCATACGGACGAGCAGATTGTCATTGGTAATTCCCGCGTTATTCACGAGAACATCAATTCTGGCAAAATCCCTTTCGATGTCTGCTATTCCCTCCTGAACACTTTTAGAGTCAGAAACATTTACTGAATAAGTTTCAACCCTTCTACCGGAATCGCTGATTATCCCGGCGGTCTCGGCAAGCCAATCCTTATCCAGGTCGCATACGGCCAAGTCCGCTCCTTCCCTGGCCAGCTTAAGGGCCGCAGCCTGACCTATACCTCTTGCCGCCCCTGTTACCAGAGCTACTTTCCCTTCAAACTGTCCCATGATCCGGTAATCCTTCCTATACTCCAATTCGACTGGATATATTCTCCAGTCCTGATTGATCCTGTATGTTATGAATGACGGCCTGCTTGTCAATACGCTTAACGAGGCCGGACAAAACCTTGCCGGGACCGCATTCTATATATCCGTCAACTCCGTTGTCCTGCATCCAGCCAATACAGTCCACCCATCGCACCGGTCTGCGAACCTGCTCAACCATGCGCCGCCTTATCTCATCAGCTGATTCAAACGGTTTTCCCGTGACATTGGAAACCACCGGCATGGTCGGATCGGCAAATTGGATGGAGTTCAGAAAATCGTTCAACTGTTCGGCTGCAGGTTCCATCAGCCGGGAGTGAAATGCACCTGCCACATTAAGCCGCATGGCCCGACGTGCTCCGGCGTCCCTGGCCATGGATTCCGCAGCCGCGATACTTTCTTCCGGGCCCGACAACACTGTTTGTTCAGGCGAATTGAGGTTGGCCAGCTCGACGCCTGATTCCTCACAAATTGTCTCAAGCTTCTTCACCGGCAAACCGATCACACTCAGCATCGAACCGTCGGTAACTTCACAAGCTCTCTGCATGAAACGTCCTCTGGCTTCAAGAACACGCAACGTGTCATCGAATGAAACAACCCCTGCCGCATGCAGTGCCGTCCACTCCCCCGAACTAA
>SLRP01000228.1 GCA_007130845.1 Kiritimatiellia bacterium
CACAGCACCCCCGTCGAAAAACAGTCCGGCCTGCTCCGGAAGAGGTCCCAGTTCGTGCATCGGATAGTTGGAAATCTGACCCGGTGTCTCTCTTATCTGTTCGGAAGTAACCGCCAACACTTCAGACAACGGGCTTTGTGAGCGCGCCACGATTTCGGAATCTGGAAACTGAAGCGTGTAAGATAGAACCTTGTATTCTGAAATACGCACCGGATGAATACCGTTTGTCCATATCCAGCCGGCACACATGACCACCAAGACCGTTGAGGTCAGCCTCCATCGCAACGATGTGCCCGGCCATGAGACAAGCAGCGCTGCCGCGGTTACGGGAATTGCCAGAACGTATGGTACCAGGGCCGGGGGAAAGATATACAGCAATGCCACCGCAGCAGCAGCCCCAAGCCCCGAGCCCGCCATATTGACAAAATATACAAGTCCGACCCTGCGGGGACTCATAAAAAATGCGAGAGTGATGCACATCGACACCAGAAAGAATGGGATGGCCAGAATTACATACAGTTGCGCGAGATACCAGTACTGCTCTGCTTGCGCCACTATGTGAAATGTCTCGAACGGAACGCTTTGACTCCATTCATAACAAACGAATAGCGACGCCGCCAGCAACAGAGCCGCAAAACGAAACAGGATGATCTCCCGCCCCCTTACTCGACGCTCCAGCAGTGTCAATATCGTGCCGCTGGCACCGAACCCGAGCATGGCGATGCTGATGATCATGTATGCGAAATGATGCCACTGCGCAATTGAGAATACGCGCATGATGGCGATCTGATACGCAATTCCCGTACCGCTTATCAAAAGCAGGGAAACATATAGGTATTTGCGATAAGAAGTATTCAAGGCAAACACAACCGGCTAAGGATAAACACCAGGCTGACGATGTAGCCGGCTTCAGGTTTCATAAAAATGCCGCAACCGTAAATTCCCAATAACACTTAAAATAAACGACTATGATGCCCCCGCAACATAACCCTTAATCAACGGAATTTTAATCAGGATAATCAACGTTCACCGGTCAATGGCACAAAACGAACCGGCATTATATTTCGCTGGCGGATTGAACCGTCATCCTGTTTTTCAACTAGCATCATATTCTGAACACGCATTGGTGGCCCCACGGGAATAACCATCCTACCGCCTGGTCTGAGCTGCTCGACAAGCGGCGGTGGAATATGCGTGGCGGCAGCCGTTACGATGATGGCGTCAAAAGGAGCATGTTCCTCCCACCCAAAGTATCCGTCCCCGGCCTTGACTTCAACATTGTCGTACCCCTGATCCCTCATGCGTGAGGAAGCCAGTTCGGCCAGCTCTGGGATAATTTCTATGGTATATACCCGGTCCGCTATTTCAGCCAGTACCGCGGCCTGATAGCCTGATCCGGCGCCGATTTCCAGGACAACTGCCCCTTCATCAACCTTGAGCAGCTCCGTCATCGCAGCCACTATATACGGTTGGGAAATCGTCTGGCCATGCCCTATTGGCAAGGGACGGTCTGCATACGCCATACGAACCATATCTTCCGCAACAAATTTATGCCGTGGAACAGTGCGCATGGCCCGTAACGTTTCCTCATCATTAACGCCTCTTGCTTCAATATCATTACTCACCATATTCTCCCTGAGTTGCGTGAAGTGATCGTCATCACCTGCTTGCGCACAGGGCGTAAACAAACCAACCCCCAGCGCAATCCATATCGTGAATATACTGCGCTTGTTCATTCTTTCACCCTTGAAAATATTGTAAGCTGCTAATTCCATGTCAAATCTGCCATGCTATGAGTCATTCTTCAAGCCATTCAACTGAATAACTGATTCTGCATGAAACCTGCTGTCCATGCCTATCATCACCTTCAGGAGATAATAACCGTGGACACCCTTAAACAACTTACGAAGGCCGGCATTGCCTGCTGCATGGAAACAGGGAGGCTGATAAGTCGTTGCATTTCCGGAATGCCGTGTCTAGTCTATGCGTAGCGTTGGAAAACAGGAGATATAGTTATGATTAAAAAGGATGTCACATATGTTGTAATGGGGTTGCTGGACCAGGACTCCATAGCCTATGCGATAGGCAAGACGATCGAGAAATGGGGAGGAAAAGTAATCTTCACCGTTCAAAATGAACGGATGAAACGCATTTTCATTGATCGAAGCAAGAAAATGGACGATGAGGAAAGAAAATCCCTGAATATCAAATATTGCGACGTTACGGTCGATGAAGATGTAAAAAGGCTCTTTGAAGAAATAGGACCCATTGGAGGGGTTGTACACTCCATAGCATATTCAAACCCTAAAACCTGTCTCGGCAAGGAGTTTCACACAGACGCCTATGATGACCTGAAAAACGGGTTCCATATCAGTGCGGTATCACTTGCAACCGTCACCCGCTATGCCCAGCCACAGATGAAGGATGGCGGATCAGTCGTCTGCCTGAGCTTCGCATCACAGCTGGCCTTCGCCTATTATAACTGGATGGGAGTAAACAAGGCGGCCCTTGAAGCAGTGGTTCGCGCACTTGCTCGCCGGCATGGGCGAGACCTGGTCCGTGTGAACGCCATATCAGCCGGCCCCGTGAATACCAAGGCAGCAGGGGCCATTCATGGCTTCGAGGAACTTGGACGCACATGGGACAGAATAAGCCCGCTGCCGTGGGATCACGATAAGGACAAACAGGAAATAGCCAATGCCGCTGCGTTCATGCTAGGTCCATATTCGCGTAAAATATCAGGACAGGTTTTATATGTGGACGGAGGAGCGTCGGTAATTGGCGGAGAACTGCTCGACCACGAAAGACCTCTGACTTCTCCCGAATCAGAATAGGAATAACTTTCGCATACGCTGTCCGGGATCCGCTGCCTTCCGAGCCGGCATGGATCCTGTGAAATGATGAACAGGTAAACAGATATTGCCGACATTAAGGTATCACTTTTGACTTATTTCTCTATTGACATTTGAGACGTAATGGAGAAACATATCCTTGACTGTTTGATGAGTGCGGATTTTTTTTAGGAAATATTATGAGCTATTGGACACTCATATATCGCTTTGCGTGGATAATGCTTGTAATATTGCTTATCACCGGATCGGCCTTCATTTTCCTGCCCAGGTACCAGGAATTCACGGAGCTCCAGAGAAGGGAACAGATCCTGCAAGGTGAAATCCGGCAGAAGGAAGACACCCTCAGATCCCTTCGAATCAAGCAGGAACGCTTCCGGAATGACGCAGACTTCGTTGAGCGCATAGCCCATGACATAGGCATGGCCAGACCCAACGAGGTCATCTACCGCTACCCCGACGAAGATTCCGGCTCCGCTCGTCCATGAGGGTCGACCCTGGAAAGAAGTTTGGCGGGCGTGAATGCCCATCCTGCGCGGTCGAAGTGGAAATCAACAATAATCGTTGTCCTATATGCGGTTATGAATTCTCTCACCCCAGTCCACGCCAGAAATACATGAAAATCTGGGGCGCGATCATTATGCTGATTATTTTCGGCTTGTTGGTGCTTCGTATTTTCTGAAGTCGCAACGCCCGGTCTTCCCGACGACTACCTGTTCTCATGACTTAAATGACCGGCATTACGCCTGGCGGGGTTCGAACCCACAACCTCTGGCTCCGGAGGCCAGCGCTCTATCCAATTGAGCTACAGGCGCATGAGTAGGAAATATCCAAGCATATCCCGACGGATTTCCAGACTTGCAATCCCTGCTGCGAAAAGTGTGCCAAACCGCCCCCTCGCTACCCGTTTTCCCTTTCAAACTCCTTCATGAAAGCGACCAGCGCATCAACCCCTTCTTCAGGAAATGCATTATATATGGAAGCCCGTATACCACCGACCGATCTATGCCCCTTCAAACCTTTCATGCCCCGGTCCGAAGCCTCTGCGATGAACCTTGATTCAAGCTCCTCCGAAGGCAGACGGAATGTCACATTCATGTTCGAGCGGTATTCTCTAGCGGCCGTACCAGTAAAATATTCTCCGGCGTCTATGGCATCGTATAGTTTCCGCGCCTTGCGTTCATTAATCTCAGCCATGGATGTCAGCCCTCCATTTGACTTAATCCACCGGGTCACAAGCATCAGCATGTAAATACTGAAACACGGCGGTGTGTTATATAACGAATTATTTTCAATATGAGTCTTGTATCGAAACATGATAGGAACACTGTCGGATACCCTCTCTGCAAGATCTTTATTGATAACAACCAGTGTAACACCGGCAGGACCCAGATTTTTCTGAGCTCCGGCATAAATAAGTCCGAACCGGTCTGCGTCCACCGGACGTGACAGGATATCTGATGACATGTCCGCCACCAAAGGGGCTTCCGAAGAAGGGAAGATCTTCCATTGCGCACCGGAAATGGTTTCATTTGTAGTTATATGCAAGTATGCAGCGCCTTTGGTCAGCTTGAGATCTGACTCGTCAGGAACGCGGGCAGGCAGTTCTTTGCCGCAATCCGCAGCTATATTAACCCTCGCTATTGTTCCGGCCTCCTTAATGGCTTTTGCAGCCCATGACCCGGAATTCGTATAATCGGCAAACTGTCCATCTCCAACAAGATTCATTGGCACCATCGCAAACTGACCGCTGGCTCCTCCAGTAAGGAAAAGCACTGCATAGTCGCTGGAAAGCCCCATGATCTCACGAATGTTCGCGATGGCCTCTTCATGCACCGCATCGTATTCCTTGCTCCTGTGACTCATCTCCATTATCGACATGCCTGATCCGCGGTAATCCAGCAGTTCATTTTGCGCCTCCTGCAATACAGATTCAGGCAATACGGCCGGACCTGCTCCGAAGTTATAAACTCTCTTCATTGATATATTGCTCCTATCGTCATGGTGGATACTCAACTCAATAGCACCTGCGTAAATCCGGAAATACCGGGTGCATCCCGCACGGACCCTTTTTGAACAGCAGTGGACGAACGAGTAAAGAAAACCGACTGATCTTTATGCAGGTAATCTAATATCGATACACTTATTACCACTCAACGTATGTGACATCAATTGCATCTTTCCGGATTCTCTTTTCAATCATCCTTTTCACCCATTGCTTGATGAAAAGTCTAAATGGCGGAATCAGCAGGAGAAACCCTGCTGTATCTGTAATAAATCCTGGTGTAATGAGCACTGCCCCCGCGATCAGTATCATGACACCGTCAAGTATATACGGCGCAGGCATGCGTCCCTCATGTAGATCCTCCTGGATGCGAATGGCTACCCGCAGGCCTTCCAGCCTTGCCAAGGTTGCGCCCAGCAGACCCGTAAGAACAACAATGCCCAGTGTCGTCCACGGACCGACAATGTCTCCGATCCGTAACAACAGCGCAAGCTCGGCCAACGGCAATCCTATAAACAATAAAATCAGTATGGACCAGATCATGGCCTACTGTACTGCGCTTTTCCGCTGAAGGACAACCACCAATGCAATAAAACCATCACCTTGCAAACTTCAATCTTGACACTATGCACCCGTCATCGGACGTTATATTCCCTTGTATTGTGGAGGATATTGCGGATGCTTGAAAAGTTTTTTGAGCTTTCTAAGAACGGTACCAGTGTACGCACGGAAATCATCGCTGGGCTGACCACTTTCCTTACGATGGCCTATATCATCTTCGTTAACCCGATGATCCTTTCCACTGATTTCAAGGGGGAACCTACGGGACTTGACCCTCAAGCGGTGATGCTGGCAACTTGCGCAGCGGCTTCGCTTGCCACGCTGATTATGGGAGTTTTCGCGCGTTATCCCATTGCCCAAGCTCCCGGAATGGGAAACAACCATTTGTTTATAACCATAGTAATGAGTCTTTCCGCTATCGGGATTGCTGATGCATGGCAGGTCGGGCTGGGAATCGTTTTTCTATCCGGTGTAACGTTTCTGGTTCTATCCGTTCTAAAGGTACGACAGGCGATCATAGAATCCGTCAGTCCCAGCCTCAGAAACGGAATTGCTGCCGGAATAGGAATATTCATAGCATTCATAGGGCTTCGTAACGGAAAAATTCTCAGGGAAGCTCCCGGCACTTGGCTCAGCCTTAATGTCGAATTCATGACTCCTGCGATAGCAGTATTCACATTCGGTTTTTTAGTGATAGCTATTCTTCTGGCACGCCGTGTGCGGGGTGCAATACTCATAGGGATTCTGCTGAGTACCGGACTTGCCTGGTTACTTGGACAAGTGCATTGGCCTGGCAACCCTGTGGGACTACCCGACATTGAACATACAGCAATTCTGAAACTTGACATACGCACAGCACTGTCCCTGGCCTGTATTCCATTTGTAATAATGCTGGTATTCACGGACATCTTTGACACTGTCGGCACACTGGTCGGTGTATCCGAGCGCGCGGGATTCATGAAGGGCAATACGCTTCCGCGCGCCAACCGCGCGCTTATTTCGGACGCAGTGGGAACTATCGCAGGCTCCCTGTTGGGCACGAGCACGGTCACAAGCTATATTGAAAGCGCGACAGGCATCGAACAGGGCGGGCGCACGGGTCTTACGTCGGTGGTGGTTTCCCTGCTGTTCGTAACGGCGCTGATTTTTTCTCCCATCGTGGAAATGGTGGGAGGGTATGCGCCTATAACCGCTCCCGCCCTCGTCATGGTGGGCGCACTCATGGCTGCAAACATTCGAAAGATCGCCTGGGATGACATTACCGAGTCCCTTCCGGCGTTCATGATTCTAATCGGAATTCCATTGACCTACTCAATTGCGGACGGATTGGCATTGGGTTTTATTAGTTATCCGGTAATCAAACTATTGTCGGGCCGTGTCCGTGAAGTCAACTGGCTTATGTTCATCCTTGCCTCAGCCATGCTTGTCTATTTCCTGGCCGTCCGAACACAAATTCAATAACCATCACTCCCTCAACAAACCCTCCTCATATATTACAAAAAAACATACGATCGTCATATTGAGTGTAATAATGCAAAATGATGATAATGCATAAGAATGGACAGGATCCTGAGTATATGACACCGGATGAACGGCATGCACGAACAACGAGTCATCAATGGGGATCACAGCGCTTTTGCGACCGTCCGCACGAATTGCCGATGAAAATGCCATACCTCTTCGCCTGAATACTCAGAGGGCCACAGCGGTTTGGGCAACAACGGGTCTTCACTCATGACGGTAACATATGCAGATAATTCCTCGCGGGAAAGCGTAAGAATTGAACCTTCGCCAAGTTTACCGGAAGCAACCCTCGCAAGATTGTCCTTGTACACATCGAGATATAATTGCTGGATTTGCCCCAACCGATGCATATCCCATGCCCCATCAACCACATCTCCCGGGCAACGCCCAAGGACCGTCCTGGATTCAAAAAGAAATGAAAATTCATCCACCCCGCCAGCCTTTACAAGATCATCATATTCCGGCCGTATGTCATGGGCGGACACCCAAACGCTCTTTTGGAGACTACCCATTCGCATTCTTTTCAGAAACGAGC
Source organism: Kiritimatiellia bacterium (assembly GCA_007130845.1). Classification (GTDB taxonomy): domain Bacteria; phylum Verrucomicrobiota; class Kiritimatiellia; order SLAD01; family SLAD01; genus SLRP01. Next base: position 7,475 of record SLRP01000228.1, read on the forward strand.
GCAGTACTTCCCTGTAAGTCCGTTCTTTTTCCGGGACATCATATGTCAAGACATACCATATACCATTCCACTTCTCCGGCCACGGTGCACGGCGGCGGCATACCCTGGACACCCTTTTTTCTCCTTCATGTGTAAGCTTGAGCACAGGGATCTTTCCGCCCTCTCTCCGATAGGCTACAATACCCGCCTTTCGCAACCTGCTCACAGCAGTATGATATGCGGCATTACTGGGGTAACACGATTTCCAGAGAAGATACCTGCCTCGTGTGGCGAAAATCGCCGCGGTTTCGACCATCAAGTCGAGCATCTGCTCAACAGCCCGCCTTTTGATCACTGCCGGACAAAGATCAGGGTGATGAAACGATTTGATCTCCATACTCTACTATATCACCAGCCAGCTGCCGTTCGTCCAGTATTTTGCAATCTTGCTGCAAGTACAGACCTAAGGAAAAGGGAAGGAATACAGGGGACTTATTATTACAAAATCTATGACGATCGTCATAGATTTTGTAATATACCCAGTATTGGGCAGGGAGGGATTGGAACGAGTGGGTCAATAACGAGAGAGAGAATCAATAAACGACCGGGTCAATAAACGAGAGGTCAATACAAGTGCCTGTTGTTAAGGTCTTCATCCATTGCCGGATTGACCTGAAATGAACGGAGAGGATTCGCCGGGGAGACAACAGTTGGGAGGACACTCATCCAACCATGCGCCACGCAGCCCCAGATACCGGCGCTCTGCGCCGGAAGTTCTTTCAAGAATCAGTTCGCGAATCATTTCCACAAAATCCGGATGCGTGCCGGCTGACGGAACACGAACCATATTCAAACCGACTTCATCGCATACTTCCCCGGCCTCCATATCAAGGTCATATACGACTTCCATATGGTCTGATACAAAGCCAACCGGCGAAATAACAACATTCCGCACCCCCTGCCCCTTCAACTCGCGCAAATGGTCACATATATCCGGCTCAAGCCAGGGATCCCCAGGTGACCCACTACGGCTTTGATAAACCAGAGTCCAATTGTCAACCATGGCGCGTTCAGCCACTAGACGTGAAGCCTCCTTCAGCTGAGCGCTGTAATTACAGTTATGAGACATTGAGGACGGTATGCTGTGAGCAGTGAACACGACGTGTACATCTGACGGCATTCCCCGCAGCGCCACTCTCAACCGGTCTGCGTTCGCTTGTATGAAAAGCGGGTGGTTGTAGAAAAGACGAATCTTGTCAATAACCGGGGCGCCGTCGCCCACTTCCTCCCTGGCCCTAGCTATATCTTCGCGATACTGCCTGCAGCCCGAATAACAGGAATATGCTGAAGCTACAAACGCAAGCGCCCTTTTAACACCATCCTCCTTCATGCCGCCAAAGGTGTCGGCAAGAAACGGATGCCAGTTCCGATTGCCGATATATACAGACATTTCAGGACCGCGTTCCTTCAACAAAGCACGCAGCGCCGCTGCAAGCTCTTCGTTCTGGGTGTTTATAGGACTGACACCATCAAACAAATCATAGTGATGGGCCACCTCACGCTTCCTCGCCTCAGGAACATTGCGGCCCCTGAGAACATTATCCAGAAACGGCATAACATCATCAGTGCCGTTCGGCCCTCCGAATGTCACAATTATCACTGCATCATATCTAATGGCTGTTGTCATATTCAGTACATAGACTAACAAATACATAGGTACTGGCGAATGCAGAATTTCAACAATACAATTACAGGTCCTGTACTGTTAAGGGAATTTCCAATAATCTTGAGACAAGACAGGCTTACTTCTTCGCATTGCGTGCCGGTGGTGATAGATAATGGAACCGGCTTTCATCCCCCGACACTTCAATATTCCGGCGCCGTAAAGCGGTAAGCAACCGGAGCGAGGCCGCAAATGCAAGCAATCCTGTAAGAGCCGGCCCAAAAGGAAGATCCGCGAGCATGGCCAAAATGAAAGCAGCAACATAGACCGCGCAACCTATGAAGACACTCGCAACCACGGAACGAAACCAGCCGTCCACCATGACAAACCCTATCCATGACGGCACAAACAGCAGAGCGAATGCCGGAAAAGCCCCCATGGATATTGTTCCAAGAACCGCGGCAGCCATGACAATGAGCGCGTACAGCACGGAATGAGGCCATGACGGAATCCTGTTGGCCATGTGATAATCAGGAAAGAATCGATCCTTCAACAACCTGGGAGACAGCCATTTATACAACCCAAGCACCAGAAACAGAAGCACAGCGGAACCGGCAAGGTGCCAAATATGTGTAAAATACAGCTGACCTCGAAGAAGAGTCTCTCCAATCACATGGCCGTGGTCAGCATATGACCCGATCACGAGGGTTCCGGACCAGCCGATCAGAATAAGCAGGGCATGATGACTGTTGCCCACTCTCGGAAGGGCGGAACGAATGAGCGTTGCCAAACATGCCGCGCCGAATGCCCCTGCCAGAACAGGAATGCCCAGAGGAACCGACGCCATTCCTCCCGCTGCCGCAATCTGAGAAAGCCCGAGAGCTGCCAGCCATTCATTCCTCATACGAAGAAAAGCGCCGATGAGACTCAATGCAACCGCAAGGCAAAGCCCCGTAAAAAACGGGACCCTAAAAAGAGGATCAAAGAGAAGAAATTCGTTCAAACCCCCACCTCAACAACTCTTGTGCAATGTTTTTCAAGAAAAGAGATTTCATGGCTTACCATTATCACAGCCCGGGATTGGTCAATACCATGCAGGATCTCAGAAAGAGCATCAAGGGCGCGTCCGTCAAGATTGTTGGTGGGTTCATCCATAAGTACCAGCCGGGCCGGACTGCATAAACATGCCAAAGTCTGTATCAACTGAAACTGACCCCCGCTCAGGCGATACAGAGGCTTGTTCATAATAGGCCTTACCAAGCCCGGAGGGTTGTCCCTGTCCGCTCCCAGGAGCGCATATAGTTCACCGCCGAGCAACGCCAGCTCGGGTGGCAATTCAGGGCGCTGCCACTGGTGGCTCATAGTCAGACCTTCAGTCCGGTTGATCCTGCCGGAAAATACTCGAGACATACCCGTTATGGAACGAAGTATGGTCGACTTGCCGGACCCGTTCGCCCCACCAATCCCCAGCACTTCACCAGGCATGATTGAAAAAGTGACGGGCCCAACCACCGGCCTGGTGTATCCGGCGACAACCTTATCCAATTCAAGTAATTCACCGCTCTGCATAGCTCATTCGGATACCTTTAATGTATCAACCCAGTTGTCTATCATGGAAAAATAATCATCCAGATCGCCATCCGTATGTACCTGGCTTGGCAGTCGAACCGAGGGCCATCCCAGTTCTCTTGAGAGGAACTGTCCTCCTTCAGCAGGCTGAAAATCCATGGTCCATATTACTCCATCCCGTCCCGACAGTTCGGATATAATTGAACGCAAATGCCTGGCCGTAGGAGGAATACCGGGAAGCGGTTCAATATATCCCAGGACCGGAACATCCAAGGCATGAAGAAGATAATCGGCATCTTCATGATACAACAAAACACCGTGTGCGCTTTCAGCCCTTTCTCTCCATTTGGGCATCATCCCGGACACTCTTTCATCCACGCTCTCTGCATTTGCCATGAAATATTCAGCATTGTCGGGACTCAGCGAACCAAACCGCTCAGCCAATGCATATCCTGCTTCAGCAAAACGTTCCGGATCCATGTAGAAGTGCGGGTTTCCCATGGGATGCACATCGCCCAAGGCGCGATCGGCTGGTTTCCCAACACCTATCAGTTCCACCTTGCGGGCGGCTTCGAAATATCCGGGCTGTCCCCGCTGAATCCGCCGGTTATGGCCGCCCTGTATTGCCGCAGGCAGCCATCCAATCTCAAGTTCCGCTCCGACGGATACGACAATATCGGCCCGGCGCAGGGCCGCCATCATACTCGGACGAGCTTCGAGGTAATGGGCATCACGATCCGGAGGCGCCAACACACGGACATTCACAGCATCCCCTCCAATTTCCCGCGCCAACGCCCCCATATTCGGGACCGTCGCCACCACCTGCAATTCCGCATGCGCGATATGCGCTAGCAACGCCAGTAGAAATACAGTGATAATTTTTCTCATTTCAGCCTCTCTAAACTTTAATGTTCGAGATTCGCAACACAGGACGGCCCCCCGGATACCCGGTGAACCGTCCCATGATGCTTTGCGGGAACTAACGCGCTTAAATAGCTTCCTAGAAAGCGTGAGCTCCGTGGACTCCGAGACTCATGCTATATTGAAGCATGAACTGCCACTCGTCATGTCCATCTGCAATATCGTTGTAACTGACCTGAGCGCGTATACGTGAAAACTCGGTAGGTCCATATGCTACCTGTCCAGTGTACCTGTAGGACGTTCCAAAATCTACGGAGTCTCCTCGATTTTCAAAACCGTCATTTATCAGTCCCAATATATCCAGCCGTGCACCTGCATTCCAGCGCGGCAGAAATCCGTATACTCCCTGCACATACAGGCCGTCCTGTTGCCATCGTTGATCATTAGCATCTGTGGTGACCAGCGACGAGAAACTTTCGAATTCCCGGCTCTGATATCGCAAGTCGAGCTCTCGGTACATGTATTCGGCCTGAATAACCACGTTACCATGGCCCATTACACCCTGCCCGTCGTACTTGTAGACTACATCTCCACCCGCAAACCATGCGTCACCATCCCAAGTCTCAAGGCGGCCGCTTGAATGGACTTCCTCGGCTTGAAATTCACGGCTGTAGCCGCCGAAGGTGCCGAACTGAATGGCATGATTGTAACCCAAATCAGGAGCCCACTTAGCGAATCCGGTAAATAGACGCGGACCGGTGGTATCCGAAAAGCCCTTGTCCGCCCTCCAGCGTACACGTTCCGGCGAGCCGGCATCGGGAAGCAGGGTCACAATCTCATGCCTGCCATCACCCACGAAACTCGATACTCCGGGCGTGGCACCTTCAAGGATCTCTACACCAAACCTCGTATACTGGGGAGTAGGCGGAACCCACGACAACTGGACGCCTGCTTCATTAAGTCCTTCATCGCCGAACATGAATTCACGCATCCACGGTGCATCCACAAACAGCCAGTCGTGAATGTGCTGTTTGTTTATATAACCTACGTCGCTGAGGAATTTACCGGCCTTGACTTGGAGGCCGGCGGGCAGCATGCGTGTCGTAATGTAGGCTTCTTCCACCTCCAAATCGTCCGGAGTAACATTAAACACAGCCAAGGCATCGAAATACGGGTCGATGCTGCCGGAAAAAGTGACCTCCATTTCCCGCAGATTGAACCCCTCTTCCACTCCGTGACCGTGGCCATGTCCATGCCCGTGTCCTCCACCGACTAGAAAGCCCGGAGGGTCATCAATATCATCCGTGAAATTCGCATATGTGAAATCCAGGATTACCGAGATCGCGGGATTGAATTCAGTGCCCGTTGTAAGCGGGACAGCGGTATCGCGCAATTGAAGCGCCCTCATCCTGTATGGAACAGGATCCAGAGGATCGCTTGCCGGACCACGTCCGTTCATTTCGTGAGAATGCTTATTCGATTCCGACGCATTTAGCTCTTCATTTCCGGCCCACCCGGATTCTGCCACGGACAAAGCCATGGCAACCGACAAGATGAACACTGTTCGTGTTCCTTCAAATATGTATTTAATCATATGTTTACTCCTTGTATTGAAATCCAAATTAATCAGTCCGAACCTTAAAGGTCCGCATCATGGATCAATACAAGGCAGGCGGGGCGCGCGGACCTGCACCCGGCAGGCGGCATAGAGGAGAGAGAAGATAAGATTCAACATCAATTCGGTACAGGGGAATCGCATCACTGGAAACGACAACTGCCTCGCTGTTATCAGACAATATAATTTCACGGCTTTGCTTGAGCAGAATACAAGTTACACACGCATTTTGGGCTCCTGCGTCCTTACCGGCATGGTCTTCATGCGCATTAACATGGATGACAGGAGATACCAGCAGTAATCCCATGACAGCCAACAATATCAGACTGCCGAGACGCCCGCCAAACCGCCCCAAATACTTTGCAAAAACCCTCATAGTGAGACAGAATATCATTTAATCACGAGGTGTCAACAGATATAAACACGCCGTAATATTCCAATAAATGGAAAATTACGGCGTGGATCTTTACGCAGCTTGGAAGTCAGAGTTAACTGATCTTGGCTTCGCGATAGATTACATGCTTGCGAATAACCGGATCGAATTTCTTGATTTCCATTTTATCCGGCTGATTCTTCTTGTTCTTGGTGGTGGTGTAATAATGCCCGGTTTTAGCGGATGACACCAGTTTGATCTTGTCTCTCATTGGAATTCTCCAGTTAGAAATATCATGCCATATTATTAAGTTTCTCAACGCTCGGTTGGAGGTATCTGCCAGGACACAGTGTAGGTCCAAGATCCACGTGGCCATATATGCGGCCCCGTTTTACCTTGTAGCGGTTCCGCAAGACATGAACCAGATGCTCCATCGTTCCAATCTGTTCATTTGAAGGGCGTTGCTGCTCAAAATTACCCAGCAGTACCACGCCTATATTTCGGTCGTTATGACCTGATACATGTGCGCCCCAGTAATCCATTGATCGGCATTCCCATACCCGTCCCGCATAATCTACAGCGAAATGGTATCCGATATCGCCGTAGTTCTGACGGATATGCCACCCGAGAATACCGTCCAGGTCGCGGGCCACTGCCCGCTCTGATATATGGGTATTCACTCCACAACCCTGATGATGAATTGTAATACGATCATATGGCTGTCCGGAGGTTGTCTCCATTATCAGCCTGTTCGGCATGATACGCGTCCATTCCGCACGGCGCTTCAATGGAAGCTCCTTGTCGATGAAGTTCAAGTCAACTTCATGGCGCTCACGAGCGGTAGTTAACGAAGCCAAACTGCTTCCCGGCAACAATGTCACAGCGGGAGCAGCAAGCAACGCCGCACGCAAGAAATCGCGCCTGGTTTTATATCCTCTGGTAAAAGCCATTGTTCCCATTCCTGATTTCGATCTGAATCGATACAATTACAGAAATCATATCGGTATTACAAGCCTGCATCTACAGATTGGAGCGAATTTTTTCCGCTACATCAGCAAGCTCTTCGGCGTCGGCGGGCCTGGCATTCGCAAAGTTGATGTCGCCGATACCGGAGATGGGCACAAGATGAACGTGTGCATGGGGCACCTCCAGACCAGCGACAATCACGCCTACACGCTTACAGGGGACGCTTTTTTCAATGGCCTTAGCAACCGGCCTGGAGAATACCATTACGGATTCCAGCAAACCGTCCTCGAGATCGAAAAAATAATCGACCTCCTTCTTGGGAATTACGAGGGTGTGACCGGGATTGATCGGACGTATATCCAGGAAGGCTAGGAACCGGTCATCCTCAGCTAATTTTTGAGCGGGTATTTCTCCGTTAATTATTCTTGTGAATATGGTAGTCATATGAACCTCCTGCCTGTTGATTCAGAAATATCAATGCATCCGTCACCAAGTAACTCGTGTATTATCTCATCCATATACGGTTTGATGCAGTATTTCATTAATTGTGCCGAAAGATCCTTATCAGGCTTTCATCACATTCCAATCGCGCTCCTCCGATCAGGTCTATACAGTCGGGTACAGCCGGGAAAATTGCTTCCAGGCACTCTGAAATAGCCTTGGGGTTTCCTGGAAGGTTTATTATCAGTGTTTCGCGCCTAATTCCTGCAGCCTGGCGGGAAAGCACTGCAGTGGGAACATACTGAAAGGATACCATTCTCATTCGTTCGCCGAACCCAGGCAGCATTTTACCGCAAACTGCTTCTGTAGCATCAGGAGTAACGTCGCGCAATGCCGGGCCCGTGCCTCCGGAGGTTATGACAAGGCAACATTTCTCATCATCGGCCATGCGGATCAATTCATCCTCTATCCGGCTGCGTTCATCAGGAATAACACTGTATTCAGCTTTCCATTCCGATGTAAGCCGCTCCCTCAACCACTTTATGATCGCCGGGCCGGAGACATCCTCATACTCCCCCCGGCTTGCCCGATCGGAAACTGTTAGAATTCCTATTCGAATGTCTGTTTCCCTCATATACCATGCAATATTGATTAACTTATTTTTTCTTACGTTCCTTGAATCCTGCCACTAAAATCATCAAGCCCGCCGCGACACATGTCCAGGCAAATACGTCACCGTGCCGGGTATAAAAGGTTAGCGGCATTTCCTTTGATGGCACATCGACCAATGCAGTCTTGAAGCCGTGTGTCATCGGCCCAAGGGGATTTCCGGAAATTCTGCCAAAGCCGTCAATGGCGCATGATATCCCCGTATTTGCGCTGCGCACTAAAGGAACCCGGTTCTCAACGGCACGAAACATTGAATGCGTCATGTGCTGCCGAGATGCGCTTGACGGATCGAACCAGGCATCATTCGTCTGATTGACAAGCATTCTCGATCCTTTCCGGACCGCTCTTCGCGACAAACTGGACACTGTATCCTCAAAGCAAATGAGCACTGAAAAGGATATTTTCGGTTCATCCATTTCAAACACAGTGCTTTCCCTGCCATGATCGAAGCTCGCCTGAATCGGGGTCATGGCCCTTGCAAAAGGAATGATCCCTTCCAGGGGAACATATTCTCCGAACATCACAAGGTGCTGCTTGTCATACACCTCGAGGAGCTCACCGTTGCCGGAAAAGAGCATGGAACTGTTATAGAAGCGCCTGTCACTTTTTTCATCAGGGACGACATCCATTGACCCGACCAGAATGGGAGCCCCATGTGCCGTCAACTTCTCCACCAGATCATAACTTCTTTCGCTTTTGCGTATGAAATCAGGAACCGCTGTTTCAGGCCATATCACAAGGTCCGGATTGCCGGCGTTAATGGCCATATGAGTCAGGGTATACAGACGGTCGTAAATCGTATCGACAAATTCCCGGGTCCACTTCTCATATTGAGGAATATTCGTTTGAATCAGTGAAACCCGCAAGGGTTCTCCCTGTGGTTGTTCTGCGCGGACAGAGCGCATTCCGTATGAAATCACCAGAGCCAGGACAAGAAATCCAACCATGAGCTCCGGATGAGGCCGGCGCCCCATATTTCCGCGCATCTGAATGTAGCGAAGAAGAGTGAGGGCAATGGCAACATTTATCATTACCACTAGGGCAGACACCAGGTACACGCCCCCCCACGTTGATATCTGTATAATGCTGATCCGGTCATACTGGCTCACGCCCAGCGGATTCCAGGCAAAACCTGTAAACAGTGTTGACCGTACGAACTCCAGACCCGCCCAAATCATGGAAATCGCAAGCATCAAAACGATATTGAAGTGCCACCGATCGGTATTCAATCGATTCATCAGCCAAGAAGCGCCCGCCGCGAATACTCCGGTATACAGAGCGCAATAGAGAGACAAAGCAATCCATCCCGGAATGGTCACCCTTGTCAGCCAGTAAATGCTCAACATCCAAAAAACGGTTCCTGCAATGCATCCGAGTTGCAATGCGCGTCGCGCATCGCTGAAACGAGCGGCCAGAATCAACGGAACAAATGCCAACCACGCCGTTTCACTCCATTCGGCTGGGGGAAAAGCAGAGTGCAACAGCACTCCTGAAGCAACCGCTGCAGCCCATGGCAATGATGGTTTTAATCCAGCGAAGACACGGCCGGACTTTTCAATAATCCAGTCGATCGGACCTATTGGCCGACGTTTTCCGCCCGGGAGGCGGGGATCATCCTTTCCGGAATGTTCCTCCGGATCCTGTGTTATTCTCCTGCGCCGCAGCATTTCTTGTATTTCTTTCCGCTGCCGCACGGGCACGGGTCATTGCGCCCGACCTTTGGGGCATCGCGACGCACTGTGGACGGCCTTGAATTGACGGCCGACTCAACAGCGTCACCGCCTCCGGAGCCTGCCGCAGCCATGGCCGGGCGTCTGGTAGCCGCCTGACGAAGCGCAGATGCCTCGTTATGCACCGTTACTCTGGGCAGGGAAGCAAGGAATGACTCATAGGCTCCCAAAGAAGTCGCTGTGCGAAACACCCTGCCTGCCACCTCATCCTTGATCTGCTCCATAAGCTTTGAAAACATGTCATAGGCTTCACGTTTAAATTCCACCAATGGATCACGTTGACCGTACGCCCGCAACCCCACGCCCTGACGGAGCGCATCCATGCCCCTCAGGTATTCCTGCCAATGCAGATCGATTGCATGAATAATGATATTGCGTTCCAGGATCTTGAGGCCGTCCGGGTTCTCGGCCTGTATTTTAAGCTCATAGGCATGTTTTACCCGATTGAAGACCTCCCCTGCCATGGCCTCTGCATCTTCGCGGTATTGCTCCAAGTCCTCGTCCTTGACTCCGACCGGGAAGGTAAGGTTGGCCCAGTTGACAAATTCCGTAAGTGCTTCATCGCCCTCGGTGGAGGCGCATTCCTCGGCACGTCCATGGATGACATCTTCCATTATGTCGTAGATTTGTTCCCGAGCGTCCTCGCTCTGCAAGACCTCTTTACGGAAGCCGTAAATGATTTCCCTTTGCTTGTTCATGACATCGTCGTAATCCAGAGTACGTTTGCGGATTGAGAAGTTCTGCTGTTCAACACGTCTTTGAGCACGCTCAATTGACCTGTTAAGCCACGGGTGCTCCAGAACCTGGCCTTCCTCGATACCCAGTTTCTCCATGATTTTCGAAATGCGGTCTGAACCAAACAGCCGCATCAAGTCATCTTCCAGGGACACATAGAAACTGGAAGTTCCCGGATCGCCTTGACGGGCGCAACGACCTCTAAGCTGCCTGTCGATTCGCCGGGCTTCATGCCGTTCCGTACCAATGACATGCAGTCCGCATGGTTTCTCCAGCAGCATCTGCCTTATGGTTTTACCATTCACTTTGTCGTCAAGCCCAAGGTTCGACATAACGACGTCGCGCGGCAGATAGACCACTCCCTCACCGAGTTTAATATCCGTACCCCGGCCGGCCATATTGGTGGCGATGGTGACACCTCCCGGCTGACCGGCCCTGGCAACTATTTCAGACTCGCGCTCATGGTTCTTGGCATTGAGAACGTTATGGGGGATACTACTGCGGTTCAACATGCGGCTGATCAATTCGGAGGCCTCAACGGAAATAGTGCCCACCAGAACCGGTTGCCGGCGCTCATGGCATTCACGGATTTCCTGAATGATAGCGTCGTATTTTTCACGTGTCGTCTTGTAAATAGCATCATTTCTATCAACGCGGCGCACGGGGCGGTTGGTGGGAATCACAACGACATCCAGTTTGTATATCTGACTGAACTCATCCGCCTCCGTCTCAGCTGTTCCCGTCATTCCGGAAAGTTTTTCATACATGCGGAAATAGTTCTGTATGGTAATCGTGGCTAGCGTCTGGGTTTCCCTCTCGATTTTGACTCCTTCTTTTGCCTCGACTGCCTGATGCAATCCATCGCTCCAACGCCTGCCAGGCATCAGCCTTCCGGTGTTTTCGTCGACGATTATCACCTGATTATTCTGAACCACATACTCCACATCCCGCTCGTACACGCAATAGGCCCTGATCAACTGGTCCACCGCGTGTATTCGTTCGCTTTTTTCCGCGAACTGCTCCTGCAGTTTCTGCCTCTCAGCAAGCTTATCCTCTTCTGAGAGATCCCCGCGTCCGTCCAGTTCGGCCATTGCGGTTACAAGGTCCGGCAGGACAAAGGCGTCGGGATCCTCTGGGCTGAGCGCTGTACTGCCCTTTTCCGTAAGATTGGCATCATGACCCTTCTCGTCGATGGTGAAGAACATCTCCTCACGAAGCTCTCTGGCAAGTTCCTTGCGCATATCAGTAAGCATTGCATTGTTTATGCGTTCGAGCATTCGACGGATGCTTGTATTTTCCAACATGGTCAGCAGCTGTTTGTTCTTAGGCATTCCCTGGTGGACCTGGTAGAGCTTCAGCTCCGCCTCCTCATCATTGCCTTCATCAATCAGCTTCTGGGCTTCCCTGATAAGACTTGAACACAGTTCCTTCTGTTTACGCACCAGGCGTTCCACGCGGGGTTTGAATTCCATGTATTGCCGGGTGGGATGAGGGGCCGGTCCTGAAATAATCAACGGGGTGCGCGCCTCGTCAATAAGGATGCTGTCGATCTCGTCCACTATGGAGTAATAATGATCCGGCTGAACCTGGTCTTCAGGCCGGAATGCCATATTGTCCCGCAGGTAATCGAAACCAAATTCACTATTGGTGCCGTAGGTGATGTCCTTGCGGTATTCCTCGCGGCGTTCTTCAGGGGACATGCCGTTTTGTATGCACCCCACGTCAAGACCCATAAAACGGTACACGGCCCCCATCCATTCTGAATCCCTGCGCGCCAGGAAGTCGTTGACGGTCACAACGTGCACACCACGTCCAGTAAGCGCATTGAGGTACACAGGCATGGTGGCAACCAGCGTCTTGCCCTCACCTGTGGCCATTTCGGCAATCTTACCCTGATGCAGGACTACGCCTCCGACAATCTGGACGTCGAATGGGACCATATCCCAGGTTATCCGGTTTCCGGTTACCTCGATTTCCCTGCCCACCAGTCGCCTACAGGCGTTCTTGACTGCAGCAAATGCCTCGCATAACAAATCGTCCACAGTTTCCCCGCCGGCCAGGCGTTTCTTGAATTCCTCCGTCTTTGCCTGCAACTCGTTGTCTGAAAGCTTCTGGTATTCTTCCTCAATTTCCCTGACGCGCTTGACATATGGTTCGATTTTTCGCAGATCCCGCGCGTTCTTAGTGCCTACGATTTTCTTGATGATCCACTGCATGATATAATTTCCGATCAGGACATCTTACCTGTAGACTATTAATGTAGTCTTACTCGTTGTTGACGGGACATCCGGTAAAAACGGACTAAATTTACACTGCGTCAGCCGGTCCCGGTTTATCCTCATTCTGAAGAACACACACTACTTTGACCGTCTCTTGATTGCAAGATAGAGTACAGCTTCCTCAACACAACTACCCGCGCGTGATTACCGGCGAGGCTGTCTTGAGCGCCGACCTGAAGACGACCTTGTTCCGGACCTGCTTCGCGGTGACTGCTTCCTGCGCGTACGCGGCTTTGGCTCTTCCACCTCGGGAGGAGACTCCAGCCACTCGTCTTCGGGATGAACGCAGGAAAGGTCATGGCCCAGATATTCTTCAATGGCCGGAATAGCAAAAGAATCTTCCTCACATGCAAACGATACGGATACACCCACTGCTCCAGCCCTTCCTGTCCGGCCTATTCGGTGAACGTAATCTTCAGGGTCCTGAGGCAGAGCGTAGTTGATAACATGGCTTACATCATCGATATGCAGGCCTCTTCCCGCAACATCGGTAGCTACCAGAACCTGTATATCACCATTCTTGAATCTGCTTAACACCTTCAACCGCTTCTCCTGGGGCACTGCTCCCGAAAGCATGGAACAGGAAAATCCATAAGCCTTAAGGCGATCCGTCAAACGTTCGGATTCATCACGACGGTTGCAGAATACAATCGCCCTATCGGCCTCGTCCTTCTTAAGTATATTGTACAGCAGCGCGAATTTCTCCGAACTGGTGGTTATCAAAACCTTCTGGTCTATATTTGACGAGGCTTTGCGATCCGGCTCAATCTCTATCATTTCAGCACGTCTCGTCCATTGTTCTGCAAGACGTGTTATGGTCTCGGTCAATGTGGCGCTGAAAAAAAGTGTTTGCCGTTTTGAGGGATGCGGCGTTGCCCTTACAATACGCCGCACGTCAGGAATGAAACCCATGTCAAGCATTCGGTCCGCCTCATCAATCACAAGGATTCTCACCTTGCTCAGATCGATCACTTTTCGGCGCATGAAATCTATAAGCCGGCCGGGCGTGGCGACCATGATATCCACAGGGTCAGATGTCAATTCACGTTTCTGTTTATCGAAATCCATTCCGCCGTACACCGCAAACGTGCGGAATGGGCAATATTTACCAATATCATGCGCATCGCGTTCAATCTGTATGGCAAGCTCTCGAGTAGGCGCCAGTATCAGAGAGTAAGGCCGCCCCGGTTCAGAGCGATCATAGGATTTATCATTCAGCAGATGCGTATAGATAGCTATCAGAAACGCAGCGGTTTTACCCGTACCTGTCTGCGCCCTGCCGGCTGCATCATTTCCCGCCAAAGCCGTAGGCAGCAAGCGTGTCTGGATCGGGGTTGTTTTGACAAATTGCAGGTCCGACAATCCCTTCTTTACAGGATCCGGCAAATCCATTTCATTGAAGACCTGTTGACCTTCAAATGCCGGGATTTCAACTCCCGGCTTCTGTTCTTCCCGGTCCTTCCCGTTTTTCCGGTCCTTTCGGGTTTGAGATTTACCTTCATTGGAAGTGTTCACGGCTTCCGCTTCCTTTTTCTGCTTGGAAG
>SLRP01000111.1 GCA_007130845.1 Kiritimatiellia bacterium
AATTCCGGGATCTCCGGATCATAAGGACCGCCGGTTATACGGGCAGCCAACCCCCTCATGAATCCGCCTGGGCCGCAATGCGTATGCGTGGCCGTGAAAAATATGTCATTGGCCGACAATCGGGTTTTGCGGTACACGGCTTTGATCGTTTTCTCCGCTATGCCGGGAGGAATGAACAACATATCCGTACCGAGAATAACAACTGTATTCCCGCCGTCACTTACCGCAACCGCCCGGGCCTTCAGTGGATCGCGAACGCCTTCCGACCTCTTCCCGTCGCGGCGACCCGAATAACCAGCCATGGGCGTGCCCGGTTGCGGAGTCATGTCGCGCACTGACCAGCCGGCATAAAGAGTACCCGGCGTGCCCGACGCGGCAATCTCGGATCCGGCGGAATGAAGCCGGTCCACTGTAACCCGGTAATGTTCGGAATCATGGATATCATACTGGTTGTAAACCGGCCACGGGCCGATGACGGTTACAAACAGGCCGATAAAAACCATCCCCGCAGCCGCGGCACCCAGAGCTTTTTTCTTAATCTGCACCTGCACGTCATTCTCCAGCCACTGACTGACATTAAATCATGAAATACAAAGGAGGGATCAAAACAGGCTTTTCCCATTCATACCACTTGACTTTGCATATCCGAATTATAACTATAACTGTATACTTTGCAAAGCAATGCGGGACTTGGATCAAGACATAATATTCCCGTATGTTGAAACCATATTGATTATCAAAACAGGAGTACGACATGCAGATGGATCGACTCACGGTTAAATCTCAGGAGGCTCTGCACCACGCACAGCGGCTGGCGGAACAGCACCATCATGCAGAGGTTGATACGGAGCACCTTGCCCTGTCCCTGATCTACCAGGAAGACGGTGTGGTTCCTAAGTTGCTTAACCGTCTGGGCATTTCAAGGGAGATGTTCGCAGGCAGGGTTAAGGATGCCCTTAAAAACAAGCCCACCGTTGAAGGCGCTGCGTCAGAACGCTATATCTCACGCACTTTGAAACAGCTTCTGGACAGGGCCTTCGAGATCACCAGGGAGATGAAGGACGAATATGTCAGCACAGAACATCTCTTCATTGCCGCAATCGAAGACGGACAGGGCGGCATAGGGCATATAGCCCGGGAATTGGGGCTTACTCACGACTCCGTATTGAAGGCGCTTGAGGCGGTAAGAGGGAAACAACGAGTGACCGACCCTTCACCGGAAGACAAATATGAAGCCATGAAGAAGTACGGACGCGATCTAACAGAGGCTGCACGCGAAGGCAAGCTGGACCCAGTAATAGGAAGGGACTCGGAAATCCGCCGTGTAATCCAGGTGCTGTCGCGGCGCACGAAAAACAATCCTGTTCTCATAGGAGAACCTGGCGTGGGGAAAACCGCAATTGCCGAAGGGCTTGCACAACGAATCGTGGCCGGGGACATTCCGGAAACCTTGAAGGATAAGCGCGTTGTTTCTCTCGACCTGGGAGGCATGGTAGCGGGAGCGAAATACCGTGGGGAATTCGAGGACCGGTTCAAGGCATTCCTGAAAGAGGTCGTAGAGTCGGAAGGGCTTATTATTCTTTTCATAGATGAACTCCACACGCTCGTTGGAGCCGGAGGGGCAGAAGGTGCAGTGGACGCTTCCAACATGATCAAGCCTGCTCTTGCGCGGGGTGAATTGCGCTGTGTAGGAGCAACGACTCTGGACGAATACCGCAAACATATCGAAAAAGATGCCGCACTCGAACGCAGATTTCAGCCGGTTTTGGTGGATGAACCCACTGTCGAAGACACCATAGCCATCCTGCGCGGACTTCGGGAACGCTATGAAGTTCACCACGGGGTGCGCATCCAGGATTCAGCTCTTGTGGCGGCCGCCATGCTGTCGCACCGCTATATAAGCGACCGCTTTCTTCCAGACAAGGCAATAGACCTCGTAGACGAGGCTGCGAGCCGCCTTCGCATAGAGATCGACAGCATGCCAACCGAGATAGACGAGGTTGAACGCCGTATAATGCAGCTGGAAATCGAAAGGGAAGCACTTCGCAAGGAAAAGGACGCTGCATCCAGGGATCACTTGGAGAAAGTCGAAAAAGAACTTGCCGGTCTGCGCGAGGAAAGCAGCCGGATGAAACTTCATTGGCAGAAGGAAAAGGAACTCATTTCAGAAATCCGGGCTCTTACCGAAGCCATAGATCTTCTGCGTAATGAGGAGGAATCGGCCAAGCGCAACAACGAGTTGGAACGCGCTGCCGAGATAATGTACGACCGCATCCCAAAAACTGAAAATCAAATTAAAGAAGCCCAGGGCAAACTTGCCGAGCATCAAAAAGAGCAGAAAATGCTGAAAGAAGATGTGGACGCCGAAGACATAGCAACCGTCGTGTCAAGCTGGACCAACATTCCGATAAGCCGTTTACTTGAAGGCGAAAAGGAAAAACTCCTGCATATGGAGGATCGTCTGCGAAAACGCATCATTGGACAGGATGAAGCCGTCGTGGAGGTATCCAACGCGGTAAGACGGGCAAGATCAGGCCTTCAGGATCCCAATCGTCCGATAGGATCTTTCATATTCATGGGACCTACCGGTGTAGGGAAAACCGAGCTTGCCAGGGCCCTGGCGGAATTCCTGTTTGATGACGAGCATAACATGATCAGGATCGACATGTCGGAATTCATGGAGAAACATACAGTGAGCCGTCTGATCGGCGCGCCTCCTGGATATGTCGGATATGACGAAGGAGGGTATCTGACCGAACACGTTCGCAGGAAACCGTATTCTGTAGTCCTGTTTGACGAAATCGAAAAGGCTCACTCTGACGTGTTCAATGTACTGCTGCAAATTCTGGATGACGGGCGCCTTACCGATGGACACGGACGCACCGTTAATTTCACGAATACAATTGTGATAATGACCTCCAATATCGGCGGACATTACATTCTGGAAGCGCTTGAAAAACATCCTGACGCCAAACCGGGCGATTCCGAGTACGAGGAAATGGAAAATCATGTATTCGAGCTTATGCGCGGCCATTTTCGGCCTGAATTCCTTAACCGTGTAGACGAAATAATCATATTCCATAGCCTGACAAGGGAAGAAATAAAACAGATTGTAGATGTTCAATTGCGGTTCATGCAGAAATATCTGGATCCAAAGAGCATTTCGCTCGAACTTACAGACGCGGCAAAGGAGTCGCTGGCTCAACAGGGATTTGACCCTGCATACG
The DNA here is from genome assembly GCA_007130845.1 of Kiritimatiellia bacterium. Lineage (GTDB taxonomy): Bacteria > Verrucomicrobiota > Kiritimatiellia > SLAD01 > SLAD01 > SLRP01. The sequence continues at coordinate 3,228 of SLRP01000111.1, forward strand.
GGGCTAGGCCCTTGAAACGCCTCATTCAGCGCAAAGTTATCAACGCCCTGGCTACTCAACTGCTGCAGGGAACGGTACAGGAAGGCGACGTCATAGAGGTGGACAGGGATTCGGATAGTTCGGGAGATTTCCGATTTACCCCTAAACGGGAAGGCTCCTCCAGCGCTTGAATATATGCTGTTACCGCAACGGGATGAGAAGCGCCTGCATCTGGAGCTCAACGGCATTAACACGCCGTTACATTATAAATCTCCCTGCCTACGGGAAAATCCCGAGTTGCTCATATGACAAGGCAACCTTTCTTATCGCGCTGATGTACGCGGCCGTGCGCAGGTCGGTATTATATCGACTCCTCTCATCGCAAAGCAACTGATAGGCTGTGGTCATGGTTTCTTCAAGGCCTGAATCCACTATATCCTTTTCCTGGGGGCCTTTTGCAATATCCTCAATTTCACCCGTCTCGAACTTAGCTCCGATTCTCTCTTCTATTGCGGCAATAAGCCTGCTAGTTGAATTTTCTTCATAACGGCGTCCCATTCTTCCGAACCGTATATGCGACAGATTCTTGACCCATTCGAAATAGGATGCTGTGACGCCGCCGGCATTTAGATAAATATCGGGAATGATCAGCGAAGGCCTGTTCTTGATTATGGCGTGCCCCTCGCCGGACAGAGGTCCATTGGCCGCCTCACCTATGATTTTGGCTTTTATCCTATGCGCGTTTTTTTCCGTAATCTGGTTTTCCAGCGCAGCAGGTACAAGTATATCGCATTCCATTTCGAGCAATTCATCAGCCCTGTCAATAAACTTCCCGAAAGTAAAACCCCGTATGGAACCCGTCTCCTTTATGTGTTCTTTGAGCAGCGCAACATCTATGCCCTTCTCGTCATAAATTCCTCCACCCAATTCAGCCACCCCGGTAATGAAGGCACCAGATTCACGAAGAAAGGAGGCGGCATGGTACCCCACCTTCCCCAGACCCTGAACAATGACTCTCTTTCCGTCCAAGCCCGTTGAAAGCCCCAGCATGTCCATATCCTCTTTTACGGAACACGCCTCGCGCAAACCGAAAAACACTCCACGCCCGGTAGCCTCGGCGCGTCCGGCCAGCCCTCCCTGATGAGTCGGTTTCCCGGTAACACATCCTTCACTGTCCAGCGAATCAACCATACTGCGATAGGTATCAAGCATCCAGGCCATTTCCTGTTCTCCGGTGCCGTAATCAGGCGCGGGAACATCGACCCCCGGCCCCATGAAGTTCTTCTTGATCAATTCAAATGTGTATCGCCGGGTTATTCGCTCAAGTTCGCCACGGGAATATCTTTCCCGGTCAATTCTTACTCCACCCTTGGCTCCGCCAAAAGGAATGGACACAACCGAACACTTGTAGGTCATAAGCGCGGCAAGAGCATTTATCTCATCTTCATTTACAGTCATTGCATAGCGGGTCCCTCCCTTTGCAGGAGATTTATGAGAGCTATGCACTGAACGCCATCCGTGAATAACCTCAACGCTTCCATCGTCTCTTCGCAAGGGAAACGTGACATGGTATGTGCTGCTGCATGACTTGATCTGATCGAGCAATCCCTTCTCAACATCCAGGAATGCTGACGCCCTGTCGAAGTTTTCGTTGACTGTCCTGAAGAATTCGTATTTTGGCATAAGAAAACCTATTCCGGTAATTCAGTCATGGCAACCTGCCGGCAACCGTAAGACTCAATCCTTGCCCTCGGTACTTGAGCGTAAAGAGGCATTGCCGATCAATTCATCTTGAGTGACACGCACCGGGAATACCGGGGTATCGGATCCGCTGTACACCGTAACATGCGGAAACGCTATTTCAATGCCTTCAGAATCAAACCGTTCTTTTATTTCCTTCATGAGAGAATTCTTAAGGTTTAGAAAATCCTGCCTTGCAAACCACACACCGAGCATCAACTCCAGCGCAGAATCGCCAAACTCCTTGAACACTACAACAGGCCGGGGCTCGTCAAGCGACCACTGATTTTGATCCGCCACCTCTGTGAGAATTTCCATGGCCCGGCCAATATTTTCCTTATAGGCCACGCCTATATCTATATCCAGGCGGCGGATCGGGAATCGCGAAATATTGATAACCTGAGTCTTTATCAGGGTCTCGTTTGGAATACGCACAAAACGGTTGTCAGACGTGCGCAGTTTAACGGACAAGAGGTCGACCGAGAGCACAAAACCAACGGTGTCGCCGACCTTGATCATATCGCCCGCCTCAAACGGATGTTCCCATATCAGGAATAAACCGCTGATCACGTTGGACAGACTTGTCTGAGAAGCGAACCCAACGGCGATTCCAATTACGCCGGCAGCACCCAGTATGGCGGTCAACTGGAAACCCATGTTCTGCATTACCATGACGAGCACAAGGGTTATTCCAAAATAATAGATGCCCTTCCCGGCTAGCATCCCGGCCTGTTCGGTCATGCGCTTACGGACAAGACGCCCTGCCGCGGCAGACGCGATATGGACCAGCGGCAATCCCAGCACAAGAAGCATTGCACTGCGTGCAACAGGAGTCAACCTTGCGTCACTCCACCATTCAACCCATGTTGTTGCCATTAGCGAGACATTCACGATCGTCATTGTTACATCCTTATGAAGGATCTCAAGTCATCAAAACTTCTTTGAATGAAATGTTTTCTAACGGGCTCCCTGGCCCCGGAAACGAGCATGGCATCCCGGCTTACCGCGGAAACATCCGGCAGGTATTCAGTTCGGATCATCCTGGACTCACCTTGATATGAAATATTTACCTGACTCGTCCATAACCTGTCATTGTCCCTGTACAGACTTAAATGAGGAGCATGAATACAGAAACGCTGAAACTCCAAGGACGACCGGGCTTCGTTTCTTATCCTTATAGGACATATCGCCATATGAGGCCGTTTTCGCAGTGACTGGATGGCACGGCGTGCAGTCGTGCGCAGAGAATAGCATAGACTTCCGCTCGCAGGAGTGCCGAACCATGAATTAGAAAGAATTACCGTGGGCTCCTCAAAAAGAGGAGGAGAGGAGTCATGCCCTGCCATTGCACGGATCCATATCGGAATACTGATAAAAAACATGACATCGCTCCCGGGGGGAAAGTTGAATGGAGAATCAGGGCGCACCAACACGGCCCTATCAGGCATCACTGGAGAGAGCGACCACATCCCTGAATCGTCGGTTGCCGCCCAGCGTATCCATTTTACTCCTTCGGATCTTGACGTTACCTGTGCGGCAATCACGGCATCCGCATCATGCACACGATCTATTGCGGTATTCCATTCGTCCTTGGCGCGCTCAACCCATAACTTGAACGGCCCGATCTGCCAGTGAAAACATGTGCCGTCCTCAACCATGACAGGATCCCATATCGACTCGGTCTGCTCCATAATTTCCTCACCCCTTGAAACCAATTTAGCCACTGTC
>SLRP01000129.1 GCA_007130845.1 Kiritimatiellia bacterium
AGTCGTCGCCGTAGTCGTACAGCGAAACAGAGAGAAAAAGGCGGGGGAGGAAAGCCGGTAAGGATCGGTTGACGATTACGCCGACGATTACGGATTACGATTAAGAAATCCAAATCGTTTTACCGTAGTCGTCGCCGTAGTCGTGAATCGAAACAGAGAGAAAACACTAAGGAAAGGCGGGGGAGAAAGCCAGAATAGGATTATCCCGTTGATAAATAGATGTTTACAGGAAAATTATTCTGTCACATTTGACAGAACACAAACAAACCATAGGAGGGTAAAAATGGAAAGGTCAGGCATGAGTACAACCGATGTTACACGCAGGCGGTTTCTCACAATAGGGGGCATGGCCGTGGCTGCCGGATTGACCGGAGCCAGGGCTGGGGCAGACCCCATGGCAAGAGATCCCGAAGCAGTTATTGAGCCGCATATTCATGATGCAGCATCCGGCAGAACCTCTTTTAAACTTTCAAACCTTCCTTATGGATTCAGCGAGCTTGAACCGTATATTGATTCCAGGACGATGGAAATACATCATGGACGACATCATGCGGGTTATGTCAGAAACCTGAACGGGGCTCTCGAACCCCATAGCAATCTTCAAGAAAAATCAATCGAAGACCTTTTGCATGATATTCCCGGCCTGCCGGAAGATATTCAGACGGCCGTGCGGAATAATGGCGGAGGTCATTATAACCATGACCTGTTCTGGAATGTGATGTCTCCTGACGGAGGAGGAAAACCTGAAGGAAGCCTGTCAGATGCCGTCGACCGCGATTTCGGCGGGTTTGAATCTCTGCGCGATAAATTTTCCGGCGCGGCAGGCACGGTGTTCGGGTCCGGTTGGGCATGGCTGATTGTCAAAGATGACGGACATCTGGCGGTTACATCCACGCCTAATCAGGATAACCCGCTGATGACCGGTATTGCCGATGTGACGGGAACCCCGATTCTCGGACTTGACGTATGGGAACATGCCTATTACCTGCATTATCAGAACCGCCGGGCTGATTATATCGAAGCCTGGTGGAACGTGGTGAACTGGACTCAGGTGCAGAATCTGTACGAGTTGGCTGCAGGCTGATACCTGATACGTTAAATTTGGATTGAAAAGGGCGTATAGTCCTTTCCTTCATTTAATGGATAATTGCGAAACAAAACCTGAATTGGGTCTCCTCTACAAACCGGGTACAGGAAATTGCCTGACCCTGCTGGCGGCCATATCCTTTCAATTCATGATAATAATGCTTCCATTGGTCGGACCGTCCGGGGTTCAGGCTCCCCACGCGCGCGAGAACTTCATCACATATCTGGGAGTTGTTCTTCTGACGCTGGCGTTGAGTTCGCTCGCTTTTTATTCGAAAATGAAAAGACGCCGGTTGGATGCCAGCAGTTTCCCTTATATTTCAGGCGGCTTGACGGCAGGAAGCCTTTTTTTCCTGACTGCCGCTGTACTGGGGCTCTTCAGTATTTGAAAATAAATCTCTCCGGGTCCCGGACTTACAGGCACCATATTTCATACCGGGTTCAGTATGCCCGTTATTTCGATATTGCCATAAAGCGGAAACCTGATAATTTACTGTGCAATTGAGTTTAACCGTCGGTGGATGCAGAGAGGGCCATTGAAATGAAACGGATCGCTAAATTCCTCGCAGTGTCGTTGGTGTTTGCTTTAACCCCCCTGGTGTATGAAGGGTCGGCACAGGAACCCATGGAGAAACCCGAAATGGATCTCTTTGAGGAAGCCCCCTGGACCATTACATACGGTCTGGGGTATTACCGTCCGGAAGGCGATCACGTGGTGGAAGACGGGATTTTCGCCGGACTTAGACTCGGATATAACCTGGATGCCCGGTGGGCGATTGAAATGGGGTTGGACCTGGCGCCGTCCCTGAGCAATCGTGATTTCGGGGACAGTCCCCGCAGGTCACTGGACAGTAGTATATGGGTTGTGCGTCTTGGGCCGGATATCCTGTATCACCTCCGTACTACGGAGAATCTCCGTTTTGATCCGTACCTTCACGCAGGAGCGGGATTGTTCGTAAGTGAAGAGAGAATGTTCAACAACCGGGTTGAGCCATATCTTTCGTCAGGCCTGGGCCTGTTCTATCACTTCAACGACGAATGGGCCATAAGGGGGGATGTCAGGGTTTCGGCAATCTCGGAAAAGACAGAATGGGTCGCTCAAGGATTTCTGGGTGTAACATGGCGGCCAGGTGCGCGCCCTCCTCAGGAATTCAGATTGACGGGTGTCCTGGACATGGACAGCGACGGTGACGGGTTGCCGGACTGGCTAGAGGAGAAGATCGGAACGGATCCATTTGATCCCGATACGGACGGAGACGGATTGTCTGACGGGGAAGAATACTGGATCTACTTTACCGACCCCTTGAATCCGGATACGGATTACGACGGCCTGACCGACGGGGCGGAGGTCATGGTATATGAAACGGATCCCTTGAACTGGGATACGGATGGGGGCGGTGTGTCCGACGGCCATGAAGTCATTGAGGACGGGACTGATCCGCTGGATCCAAGGGATGATCTTGAACTTTATACGCTTAATATCGAGTTCGAGTACGACAAGGCGATTCTCAGGCCCCAATATTTTGATCAGTTGGATGTGGTTGTAAAAGTACTTCAGCGTGACCCCGAAGCGACCGCCCGCGTTGAAGGCCATGCGGACCGCCGGCCGGAATCGGATCATGATTACAATATCCGCCTCTCAGAACAGCGTGCCAGGGCAGTGCTCGATTATATCGTAAATATCGGCGGGATAGAGCGTGACCGTCTCGAATATGAGGGCTATGGATTCACAAGACCAATAGCGCCCAACGATACCGAAGAGAATATGGCGAGGAATAGAAGGACGGAGATTTATATCCGTCCCGGAGATCATCCGTCCAGACAGTGAAAGCTGTCAACGTTGCAATAGCCCCGTTTTAATCACTTGCGCAATGCCAAAGCGAGAGTGCGGTTGCAGGGATTGCCGGAGCAGCGGATCTCCAATCGGCCCGCCCCGTTTATTCCATGACTTGCACTAGAATCTTCGACGCCGCAGTCAATCCCAGCGTAACACCATTCCGGCCCTTGAACTCTAAGCTTACGGAATCGGCGTGATAATCCCTGTTCAACACTTTTATTTTAGTGCCGGGAGTAAGGCCGTTGCGTTCGACGAACTGCAGAAATTGGGAATCCTGATCCAATACACGCGATATGCGTGATTCGCAATTTGTCTGACAATCCGCCAGGCTCTTCCATTTCATATGCGGAACCTTGCCCTTGGCCGACGGTATAGGATCACCGTGCGGATCGAATTCCGGATAATTCAAAAAGGCGTCGATTTTTTCTATTACCTTGTCTGATACCGCATGTTCCATGTCCTCGGCTTCATCATGCACTTCGGACCAATCCAGGTTCAGCACCTTTACCAGGAACAACTCCACAAGGCGATGCCTTCGCAGAACATGAAGGGCCAGCTGCTCCCCTCCGCGAGTCAATCGCAGTCCTCCCCGTGGCTCGTATTCAACCAGTTCGGAGTCCGCAAGGGCCTTGACCATCGATGTCGCTGTTCCCGGGACAACACCCATTATATCTGCAAGTCTTCCCATTGGTACAAGGTCGGGTGAATATTCCTGCTGCAGCAGGTATATCTGTTTAACGTAATTCTCTACCGTGCTTGTGGCCATTTATACTCCAAATTGGTTACTGATCCATATGCTGCTGCTGCGCAGGGTTATTTGCCCCGGAATTCCCATGCCGTTATTTGAATTGCGAGCCAATCCTGAAACTGACCATATACTAGATGCCCTTTATATTGACAATACTCAATTCCAACATTAGATTTTGCTTGTTATATGTTGTAGTTTTGAACATTCAAAATATGGGTGTCTCCATGATATTTCGTCTTTTCAAAGGACTCTTAATGTCGGTTACATTTCTTGCGTATCTTCTTGTAAACGGATGTACACAAGCTCCGGAGACCGGAGATGATGACATCAACTATCCATACAAGATAGTAACCACCATCGGACAGATCACTGATATTGCCCGCGAGGTGGCTGGAGACAAGGCCAGGGTCAAGGGGCTGATGGGACCGGGTATCGATCCCCATCTATATATGCCTACACGGAGCGACGTAGCTGCCATGATGGAAGCCGATATAATATTCTATTGCGGCCTTCTGCTTGAGGGCAAGATGACGGATGTGTTCGTGCGTATTGCAAGACAGGGTAAACCCGTATACGCGGTAACGGAGCTTATTGACCAGGATTACCTTCTTCAGCCAGAGGAGTTCGAGGGACAATTCGATCCGCATCTTTGGATGGATGTTCGCGCATGGAAAAGGGCGGTTAATGCGGTGACCCGGGCTCTTGGAGATTTTGACCCGGCACATGCCGAAATCTACGAGAAAAACGCGGAAGAGTACCTGACGAAACTGGAAGAATTACACGAATATGCTGAAAGAGTACTTGGGACCGTTCCCGAGGACCGACGTATCCTTGTAACAGCCCACGACGCATTCAATTATTTCGGACGGGCATATGAATTCGACGTACGCGGGATCCAGGGCATAACCACTGATTCCGAGGCAGGACTTCAGGATATAAACCGGCTTATCGACCTGATAGTGGAACGCGATATAGGCGCAGTCTTCATAGAAACCAGCGTAGCAGAGAAGAATGTCAGGGCCTTGATAGAGGGTGCCAGGTCAAGGGGAGCGGACGTGAGAATAGGCGGAACCCTGTTTTCCGATGCCATGGGCGCATCTGGAACATATGAGGGAACATATGTAGGCATGATCGATCATAATGTTACGACAATTACCAGGGCATTGGGCGGGGAAGCACCCGAGCGTGGGCTTCACGGGAAATTGAGACTCATTGAAAAGGAAGAAAAGGGCAGGTAAGCCGGTTGTTTTCTATTTTCACGCGAGCGACATTTGATGGTCCTGAATGATGGCCAAGAGCGGAACGTCAGGCAACCGGCAAGGAATTTCTGGAAGGGTATTAAATGAATGACAGCAAATCCCCTGTTTCCGTACATGATTTGACAGTTGCATATCAACGCAAACCGGTTCTATGGGACATAGATTATGACGCTCCGGAAGCGAAGCTGATTGGTATAATAGGACCCAATGGAGCGGGTAAAAGCACGCTGATCAAATCAATTCTGAACATTGTGCCCCGCATATCCGGTCGTGTTCAAATTTACGGCAAACCCTACGCCGAACAGCGGCTTCGTGTCGGCTATGTGCCACAGAGAGAGGCAATTGACTGGGATTTTCCTGTAAGTGCCCTCGATGTCGTGATCATGGGAAGATACGGGAAAATCGGCTGGTTCCGTCCCGTGACCCGCTCCCACCGGAGAATCGCGCTGGGGGCTCTTGAGAAAGTAGGGATGGCTGATTATGCCCATCGCCAGATAAGCCAGTTATCAGGAGGACAGCAGCAACGTGTCTTTCTTGCCCGCGCCATTGCCCAGGAAGCCGATATATACTTTCTTGATGAGCCGCTTGCTGGAGTGGATGCATCTACCGCACGTATAATCGTGGATCTGCTCAGGGAACTGCGATCCCAGGGCCGGACAATGATAGCTGTGCATCATGACCTGCAGACAGTGCCGGAATTCTTTGATCATGTGATGCTTCTAAATATGAGGATTGTCGCAAGCGGTCCGGTAGGAGACGTATTCACACCTGAAAACCTGGAAAAGACATATGGAGGCAAACTTACAATACTTGACCGGGCTGCTCAGGCTATTTTCTCAAGCAAACAGCAATAAACGGCTATATGATGCGCTTGTCATCCATTTATCATCCTTGTCTATCGGGCCGGTATCTCCTGACCGGGATCATATTCCTTGTCATATTCTGCTTCGGCCCCGGGATTGATCAGGTAGTAGGAAATATTTCCGGCAACCTCGGCCCATACCAATATGAAGCGGAAAAGCTGCCATGGAAAGACGGCGATTGGGGCCGTGTATTGCTGCTGAAGGACTACAATACGAGGGTTGTAATAGCCGGAACAATGCTTCTTGGCCTGGCTTCAGGCGTGATAGGAACATTTCTACTGCTTCGTAAACGGGCACTGTTGGGCGATGCCGTAAGCCATGCTTCGCTTCCAGGCATAGGTATCGCTTTCATGGTCATGGTTGCCATGGGAGGCGATGGCAAGAATATGGCCGGCCTGTTGACCGGAGGTCTGATCGCAGGATTGGCGGGGATGGGGTGTATTCTCGTCATACGGCGTTATACCCGGATAAAGGAGGATGCCGCACTGGGAATCGTGCTGAGTGTATTTTTCGGTCTGGGTATAGCGCTGCTGGGCATTATCCAGCGCATGGAGGAGGGACATGCAGCCGGTCTGGAATCGTTTATTTATGGTAAGACCGCGGCTATGCTGGCGAGCGACGCCAAATTGATAGGCGGATGCGCTGTTGTTATAATTTTGTCGTGCAGCTTCCTCTACAAGGAATTCTCCATTCTGTGTTTTGACCAGGAGTTTGCCGGCGCTCAGGGATGGCCGGTTACCCTCCTTGATGCGCTCATGCTGGGCCTCGTGGTTGTAACCACCGTCATTGGATTGCAGGCA
>SLRP01000089.1 GCA_007130845.1 Kiritimatiellia bacterium
AAAAGCCGGGAAGGATCGGTCGACGATTACGCCGACGATTACGGATTACGAGCAAGGAATCCCAATCGTTTAACGTAGTCATCGCCGTAGTCGGAAAGCGGAGAGAAAACACTAAAGAAAAGATGAGGAAATAGTCTGTAAGGATCGGTTGACGATTACGCCGACGACCACGGATTACGAGCAAGAAATCCCAATCGTTTAACGTAGTCGTAGAGTGGAGATAAATAGATATTTACAGGAATATTATTCTGTAACATTTGACAGAACAACCACAGCGAAAGGAGATCAAAATGACAACAGACACTGCGGGACAACGACCCACGCTTGAATCTGATTATCCATTGAAGGAGGAACAGATTCAAGACTTCCGGGAAAACGGCCACGTATACCTGCCCGGCGTCGCCTCTAAGGACGAGGTTGAGTATTACCGGCGCGCTATAAACGATGCTGCCGAAAAGCATGGCCAGGTTATCGACATTCCCATGGAAGAACGGAACACATACAACAAGGCATTCCTTCAGCACACGAACCTGTGGCCCCACAACGAAGAAGTGCGGGCTTTTGTGTTGTCGCGCCGGTTCGGAAAAATTGCCGCTGAACTTCTAGGCGTCGATGGAGTGCGCATTTATCACGATCAGGCGCTGTTCAAGGAGCCGGGCGGAGGCCATACCCCGTGGCATCAGGATCAGTTCTACTGGCCCATTGACACGGACAACACGGTAACGATGTGGATGCCGCTGGTCGACATTACCGAGGACATGGGCATGCTGACATTTGCGTCCCGTTCCCACATCGACGGCTACCTTGGCGACATGCCCATATCCGATGAATCCGATGCGGAGTTCAACAGGTTCATCAAGGAAAAAGGGATGAGCATACAACGCCAGAAGACGATGAATGCAGGCGACGCAACATGGCATTACGGTTGGAACCTGCATTCCGCGCCGGGCAACGACAGTGACAAAATGAGGGAAGTCATGACTGTGATATATATTGCAGACGGCTGTCGTGTTACCGAGCCGAGGAATGAAAACCAGAAGAGCGATCTCGAGAGCTGGATGCCCGGACTCAAGCCCGGAGACCTTGTAGCCAGCGATCTGAATCCCTGCCCCTACAAGGCATGATTTTGCTTCCTTGCTGATGCAGGGAGCTCAACCCTAATCGAAACACTGCGCCGTTCGCGGCGCAGTGTTTTTTTCAGGATGAACCGATTATTCATTGCGGCGCCGCAGTGTCTCCGGCATCTCTGGCAGCATGACGTTCAGCAAGTTTTTCCTTAACGATCTCGGCATCCTTTTCGTGAATCGGATAACGCAATACGAACAAGCCCCCTATAACCACAAATATCGAGGGGAGAAACGTGAAGAGAAGTCTGATGTTTTTTATAGCTTCCGGTGTCTGAACGGCGGCCGAATCCACAATCCCGGCGACATTGATCAACCATCCACTCAACGCCATGGCAACAGTGACCCCCACCTTCAGAATCCATGCAAAGGTCGCGCTATACATTCCCTCACGCCGTTGTCCTGTGTCGAGTTCGTCAAAATCGCAGATATCGGCGATCATGGATGGAATAATTGTCCACGTAAGAATAATGCCAGGATAGATAATGATGGAAAGCCAGACCTGCAGGTAAGGGTTTTCAGGAATAAAGAAGTACCACTTCAGCAATTGACCAATCGCCACAATGATAATGCCGTATATCAAGGTGGTTTTCTTACCGAGCCTGTTGGCTGTAAAAGCTATAATAGGCACTGCGACCAGGTTGCTGACAGCGCCGGTTATGCCTCCCCAGAACATGACATTGGCAGCCGCTTCCCTGGCTTGCTGACTCGGCAGATCTCCATATACGAAGAAGACATTAATATAATAGCCCATCTGCTGGACGAGCAGAATTCCGCCTGTAAAGAAGGCCACATATGCGCAAAGACAGAGAAACGGCCTGTTTTTCAGGGTATATTTGGCAGACTTGAAAAAAGTACTCTTTGGAGAGGCCTCCGCCTGCACGATCTCCCTGCAGAAAAAAGCGGCAAGAATTGCACAAACAGTCATGATCCCGCCCACTATAACCCCTACCCATCGCACACCGGCAATTTCATCACCGCCCCCGAAGAAGAACGCAAGCGGCAATATGGCCGGAATTATGAATGCTGCGCCTGTGGAAAACCAGCTGCGGCATGCCTGAACACTGTTTCGTTCCTTGACATCCGGGGTCAGCTCAAAACCAAGGGCATTCCAAGGGATATTCCATATGGTCAGAAAAGAGAAAAACATCAGGCTTATGACCACAAACCAGGTCATCAAGGCTGTGTTACTCCAGTCCCGACCGGGCATCCAGAGAACCGCAAAAAATACACCAAGACCAATGGCACCGACAAATATGTATGGACGGCGTCTCCCCCATCTTGTGCGGGTATTGTCGCTGATATGCCCCATCAGCGGATCAGAAATAGCATCCCATACACGGGGAATAGCCAATGCAATACCGATCCATGTGGCCGGCACACCGAGGCCCACTGAAAAAATCGGCATGGCAAGGACCCAGAGGGCATTAACCATGTCAACGCTCAAACCGCCTATCCCCCAGGCTATCTTTTTTGGAAACGGGACATAGTGAGCGGGCGGTTTGGTATCGACTGTCGCAAGCTTCATTTTATTCCCTTTTAGTTTCGGGCTAACACAAGTCCGGATGTATACCCTTCAATGCTGTCAGAATGGCCGGGTTGGAACGGTCCCTGGCATGCCAAAGCTGTTCATATTGTTCATCGCTGTCATAAGTCCAGTATAAAAAACCCTGCATGCCGGATTTAAGCATCACCGGAAGAATCATCCGCACATGTCCGGCGGCGGATTCAGGATCAGTAAACCTGTCACGATATATTCCGATTTCTCCGATGATTGCGGGTTTACCGTTCTTTACCAGAAGTTCTCTTGTTGCACCCCATTCTATACTCTCAAGGTCACGTTGCGATCCGCGAAGGTCCTCGGAATACAAGTGAATATCCAGATAGTCGATATCCGAGGAAGCCAGCACGAGCGCTCGTGCGGGGAACCGTCTGTCCTGGGTTTTGTCCAAATGCAAACGGCCCGGCCCGGTCCGGCCCACAGCCGAGAACGTAAATATATTTATGCTGAACAAGGCATCCGGATCCTCTTCCTTTACAGCGTCATTCAGAATACGGGCATATCTGAGGGTGCCGTCATCAGTCAGCCTCTGTATTTCTTCGGCTGACTCCATATTGTATGACCGTCCGGCAAAATTAAGCATACCCTCATTCATGGCAAAGGGATGGCGATCCGCATAAAAACAGAGTTCATTGCCGTGTTCATGGGAAAACACCGTACTCAACAGACCGGGATCCCTTGAACGGATGCGTCTTATTACATTCCGGTGGTAGAGAGCCTTCGCCTGCAATCTGGATTCATTGAACACGAAGTCAGGATCATCCATGCCGGAAAACGGCTCCTTCACCATGGATGCTGGACAGTGAAGCATTGAGAGAATGACGCGGACCCCGTGGGCACGTGCTTTTTCCAGGAAATCCAGAAGGTTATCAAATACTTCATCACTTATGTGATCATGCGAGGCGGGGTCATCAACCGCCCACTCGGGCATGAATACACGCACCATGTTAAATCCCTGTCCGGCAACATCCAAAAACATTCCGGAAGCGCGGTCAGCGTCATAACTTCCAGTGTTGAAAACGTTATGCCGTATTCCCGGGCTTTCCATCCGGGTATAATTGAATCCGCGGGGAAAGAAACTGTTGCCGGTGTCCGTGCTGATGAACTGCCCGTCGCGGATCGCAATCCTCGGGGCCGTGGCCGGCTTTGATCCCGGCCGACCTGCGTTTTCTTCACACGGTATTGGCATTTTATGCCTACTCTATCAGGTCTCCGCGGATAAACAGTTCTGTTTCATCAGGCTTAAGTTCAACGGTTTCCCCGGCCCGGACAACGGCTCCGCCGTAAAGCCCGTGCCATGTGCCTTCCGCATGAATTTCCGCTGATCCGGGATTTTTTCCCGGGTTCTGCATGACCATGAACGCAGCGACATTCTCATAATACAGAATATCAACAAGGATTCCCGTCGCCGTCTTAACCTCGGTGCCATGCTTAACACCCGCTGTTTCCATAACCTGGGACATCAGGTGCTCCGATCCATCAGGATTGATTGACAGGCCGGCGCCCAGGCAGGTTCCGCAGTAAAACACCTTTCCTTTTCCTACGGAAACGGAGGCTATCACCGTCCTGTCCTTGCGCCTACCGATTGGAACAATTTCTTTCCCGGCAAGACTAGCGCAGGTATCACTGCCGGAAACGTATTTATCTCCGGGTAGTGAAACATCGAAAAAGCGGCCGGCGTCAATTCTCTCGGCAACTACGGTGTCCGGACCTCCTGGATCCTGGGTGCGGCTGTCTCCTGTCAGATGGAGAGACGAAGTGCTGTCATCCTCATAAATCCCCCATTTCTCCGCGAGCCCCATACCGGGAACCGTCCGTTCATGCCTGCCGGTAGTATCATTATAGCCTGCCAGATGAGCATCACATAACAGGGTCCCGCCGCTGCGCACCCACCGGTCTATTGCCTCCGCTTCTTCCGTGCTCAAATAATAACAGCAGGGAAGTATGAGGAGTTTAATGCCGTCCAGCTTTTGCTGTTCAAGCAGTACCTCATTGATGTAGCGGGTAGGTATATTGTGCTGCCGGAAGAAGATACGGTAACCTTCAACATTATCCGCAAGCTTTCTCGTCCCGGCCTGAGCGGCGAAATGAAAGATCTCGTTGCGTGTGCTTTTCCAAATAGCCACCTCCGCGGACTCCACACTGGCGGCTGCCAGGTGATCCTTGTAAGGGGACAGCTTTTCCCAGAATTCACGCACTGCGCGTGTTACTGGACGGTCTGTTCCGTCCGGCTTGACCATCCCCCAGGCAGGAGCCTCCAATCCCAGAACTTCCGGCCGGTACTGCCAGAACAAAAATCCGGTAACCCCAGCGCCTATCTGCGGCAGGAGATCAGCCAGAACAGCATCAAGGTCAAGCTCCCGCTGATGCAGTGAAACCTGGCCGGTGTTGATATGGCTCTCCACGTTATAGCAGGTCTTGCCCTGCGCGGCGGAAACCAGCTGATTGGGCCAGATTGCCCCTCCATTGGTTGTAGAGGCGAAGAGGTCGCACAGCTCCGCAATGGCAAAATCGTCAACACCCGTCATGGAGTTGAAGATGCGCATGGTATTGGGAACGACATGCAGATAAACGGGGTGATTCTTGTCAACGGACTTTACTGCATCAATCCTGGCGGCCGCCTCGCCGGTCATTACCGACAACTGGTAAACCCTGAAATCCACAAAATCCTTCACAGTTTCAGGCGACCGGGGCAGTTCAACCTCGTCCCACTTCTGGTAACATCGCCCCCATACCTGGTTCAAATGATCAAGCGACTCATATCTCGGCTTAAGCCATTCTATGAATCCCCTGCGGCAGTGCTCGCAAAAACAAGTCAGCTTCCATGCTACGGGATGCCGGTTAGGAAAGTTTTGTTCAGGTTCGTTCCATACATTCCACATACTCATTGCCGGATGGGATGCATAGCGCTTTGCAGCGGCCGTGAGGAACTCCAGCCGTATTTTTGCTATTTCCGTGTGATTCAGGCACGGCCCCGGAAATCCTCCGATCTGGCGGCAGCACACGGCATAAGGATGGACGGGAAGCCCGTCGGCGGTTATCGGAAGCGAGTCCGGGAATTCACTCAACACCCAGGAAGGAGCAACGTCGCAAGCAGCGGTAAGCGTGACATCAAGGCCGTGGTCATGTGCCATGTCCATAAGGCGATCGATATCCTCGAAATTATAAACATCCGGCGTGCGATGACTCCAGCGCCACTGCAACCAATACTTTACGTGGTTAAAACCCAGTTCACGCATACGGCTCAGATCGGTTTCCCAGCATTCGGGTTCGGGAGTCGGCGCGCGGTAATACTGCGCTCCGAAAATAAAGGGCAGGTTTCGGGTTTCAGACGTTTCCATATTCAGCCTTCCATAAGTACATTCGTGCGTACGTTCAGTGTGATTAAATTGACTGTGTTATTTCGCATTCCGGTTCAATAACAATAACCGGGCACGAGGTTTCTGTGATTAAAGTATCTGCTTGTTTTTTACAATGATTTATTTGTTCTTTGCAGCCAAATACAAGCTCGGCCTGAATTGGGACTGGAATTTCCTCCAGTCTTCCAACAACATTCAATCATCCCGGGACGAGATCCTTGCAGTGCCTCGGTTCCATATTGAGAATAGTGGAATCACCTAGTCATGAGCAACTTGACATAATCAACCTTAATGACATACTTATGGGAAGGTTTGATTCCTCTTTATAATGAGTGATTTTCACACCTTACGCGCACCATCACGAATGTGCGAGGATATGTATATTGCTAGCAGGACCCCGATATAATCAGAATAATTCTGAAAGGAACCGGCATGGAAATGACCCCTTCGAATCTCCGCATTGTATTCGCAGCCGCCGTCGCGGTATCAATAACCCTCTCCGCCGACAGTCTTGCCCAGTCCC
>SLRP01000166.1 GCA_007130845.1 Kiritimatiellia bacterium
AACCCTAATGCCTTCATTCCTGACCCCTTCAGGATATGAAACATGGCTGTTCGGAAAACATGATGGAGCGATTATGATGGAGTTGAACCCTCATGACAGGGGTTTTGACTGGTTTAGTTCAATAGGCGGCGGGTATATGCAGAAAAATCCCATCATGCGCGGCCATCATGGAGGCGAGGTTGTTGAGGGCTGGGCAGTCGATATAATGACGGATGATGTGGTGTCTCAGATCCGTTCCGCGGGCGATACACCGTGGCTTGCCCATGTGGCCTACATCATACCGCATCTCCCATGGGAAACATCGGACGAGTACGCTGATCCTTATCGTGAGCGAGGGTACTCGGAATCGTTTTCGCAGTTGTACGGATCAATAGCGCAGATGGATGACAGCATAGGGCGCATACTGGATGTGCTCGAAGAGGAGGGTCAAAAGGAAAACACGATAGTAGTTTTTTTCAGCGATGACGGGCCCACGGTAGAGCGCGCGTTATG
The DNA here is from genome assembly GCA_007130845.1 of Kiritimatiellia bacterium. Lineage (GTDB taxonomy): Bacteria > Verrucomicrobiota > Kiritimatiellia > SLAD01 > SLAD01 > SLRP01. Next base: position 493 of record SLRP01000166.1, read on the forward strand.
GACTAACGCGGGCTATGACCTTGATGAGCATTATGAGGACTGGATATTGCGCAACCCTCATGGACTTACCGGTCAGAAGGGCGAGATATGGGATCACGGTATTCGAAGCCCTCTGCTTGTACACTGGCCGGGGAAGATCGAGCCCGGTGAAAGAGATCAGTTCGGGTCGGTTGAGGATATTCTTCCAACGCTTCTTGATCTTGCAGATATTGATCCTGAAGCATGGCCTGAACATCTTCCTTTCACAGGGATGAGCCTGTATCCGTCTTTGAAAGATGCTGATCACGCTATTGAGAGGGAGGTGTTTCTCATAGCGCTTGCCGGCCAGGGCGAACCTGGAACAGTATCCCAGGGCGGCGTGATAAACGACCCGGCTGAAATTGAATATGATGATCTACACACCACACTTCGCAGCAGCCGGTATAAACTGCATAACATGCCTGATGGGAAATTCAGGCTGTACGATCTGCAGGAGGATCCCGGAGAGAAGAATGACTTGAGCTCTGGGCATCCCGGGTTGGCCGGCGAGATGGCTGGCCGGGCCCGTGAACAGTGGGATGAGTTCATAGCGAGCGGCCGGACGTTCTGGATGGCAAACCTGATGATAGACAATGTCGACAGACCCCGCAGGACTGCTTGGTACCTGCCTGTAAATCAGATTGAACGGATCAATGGAGATGTCTTTGCTATTTTTGAAGGGGGGATCCAAGGGTTCAAGAACCCAGGTGACTCCGCTGAATACAAGGTCGAGGTTCAGAAAGGCGGCAAATTCCGATTCTCGGCTACAGGAAGAGACCTGGATAAGTGCGGGAGATTTGAACTTGTGGTGAACGGGAGTCCACTTGCTCCCGCGCGGCGCACTTCAAAAAGAGCGGTGTTCGGGGATTCCAAACTCCCGGAGGGAACTTCAAGCGTGATACTTCAGGTTCCTGATTCGAAGGATTCGGGTGAATCTGAGGCCTTCATCCGACGCATTGTAGTAGAGGCCTTGTAACCGGCCCTGCTGCTTCAAGCACTTTCCTATATCACATATAAATTCCCGTTGGAATGAATCCAGCCGGGCTGCGGATGAGTAGGGATACGCATCGGTTGATTACAGGAATCAATTTTCAGGAGTAACATTCCCGGAAGAATCGACTTTGCAGAATGATTTTCAGTTCTATCTTGCGCAATCTCATAGCGATGAATGACAACGTCTGTAGTTTGTGCGCTGTCAGGATGATTCTAGATCAGTGAGTGTGAGCATGGGGCGTAAGATTCCGCACATGCCTAAATTCGAGCCGGTTTCAGATCTGTTTACCTTTACATCGAGCTGTATGTCCGGGCGCCCTGGCAACTGAGCGAGACGATTGCGCAATGTTTGCGCCCAAGCGAGGGGTCCTTGAGAGACTTTCAGGTTGAATGTGTCAGCATGCCCGGCCACTGCTTGACAATGCGTATCAACGTACCTTCGCAGTTCCTCAAAATAGGCTTTTCTGTCGGTTTCGTGAAGATGTATGAGGTCCATGTAAGCGCGGACGGAATGGTCGCGGCGTTCAAGAGCACCCTGTAAACCTTTGTTAAACGGCAGATTGACCAAATGATTGAATAGTTCAGGGTCGGCATCGGCATCGGGTCCGAAATAGATGCGAGCGTCTCCCGATTCCGGTAATCCTGCACTGCTCATTATGCACAGAACGACGAGGTCGCCGTTGGAAACCAGGCGATGCATCACGGTAGGAGGAAACTGGACGTAATCTCCTTTATTGAGTGTCATTTTGCGATAGCCGTTTTCTAAATCGTGAAATTCGGCATATCCACTTCCGTCCATTACCATATAAGCCTCGTCACTGACAGCGTGTACGTGGGCGCAGCCAGAGTGCACGCCATCTGGAGCCTTGCTCTGGTTATATACATTAACAACCGTTAACCCGGCTCCTCCGATCAGGCCGATTTGCCCTGCATTCTCCCCTGACGCGGACTTTGTTCCGGAATTGGTTGTCTTATCAGTCATTCTAGTAACCATATACTTTTTCCTCTGGCATTCAATGCCTTTATTTACTACTGTCCCGATACAGTAGAAACTCGTATTATACTGCTCCGGATAAGCTATGTTGCCGGCTATTGGTCGATTAGTTGCCCGGAGAAAATATGTTTAATTAAACTTGCTGCCGTGTATCTTCAAGCTAGGGTTCGCCTGCATCGTAGAGCCATGGGCATTGTAAACCCCGTTACAGCTGCGAAACTTGAGAGATCAGGTCGCCGACAACAACCGTGGAGAGGAAGGATGAAAAGCCGTTTACTTGGAATTGGAGCAGGCGCAGCGGTTGCGCTGTCAACTTCACTGTATGCGGATGCTCAGCCGGAAAAGCCCAACATCCTTTTTGTAATGGTCGACGACCTGGCTCCGGACGCGGTTTTCAGCGACAGGTTTCCGTTTCTGAAAACACCCAACGTTGACCGTCTGGCCGAGGAGGGCGCAGTCTTTGACAACTTCCTGGTAACGACATCGCTGTGTTCCCCAAGCCGGGCATCCATATTGACCGGCACATATGCGCACCGTCATGGAGTGCGATATAATGAAGTCAGCGATCCTGACCCGTCATTGCCGCAGTTCCCGCAAGTCCTTCAGGAACACGGATATGTTACGGCCATGATAGGCAAATGGCATATGGCGAGGCATGCCGAACCCAGGGATGGTTTTGATTACTGGCTGAGTTTTGAAGGTCAGGGAGTTTATACCGACCCCGAACTTAACGAAGACGGCAGGGTTTGCCGGGTGGAAGGGTACATAACTGATATCCTTACGGATAAAACAATCGAATTCCTGAAAGCGGAAACCGACCGGCCTTTCAGTATTCTGTTGTGGCACAAAGCCAACCACGCACCCTTTGAGCCTGCCCCGCGTCACGCGGATGCATTCCCCGATGCGGAAATAGACGAGGCGGTCAGCAGGTCGCTTGATTTTTCAGGGAAACCTCGCTGGCAGCGCCGGGAAAGGATATATGGCCCGCATTATAGACATTGGATTGCCAGCGAGGGGAAGCCGATACCGGACCGTCTTGATCCTCCGCCCCCCTGGCATGCCAGGAACCATGTAATTTTGAACATGTTGCGATGCATGCTTGCGGTTGATGAAGGATTGGGCCGGATAATGGATCTATTGGAGCAGCAGGACAGACTGGATGACACAATAATAATTTTCATGGCGGACAATGGATGGTTTCATGGCGAGCATCGCAGGGGAGACAAAAGGCTTGCATATGAAGAATCCATAAGGGTTCCATTCGCAATCCGATTCCCTGAATCCATACGTGGGGGAATACGAATAGATGGGTGGGCCGCCAATATAGATATTGCGCCAACACTGCTTCAGATGGCAGGAGCGGAAATACCGGAATCCATTCAGGGCGAATCATTCGTGAAAATGTTGGAGGATCCGGGATTTCAACGCAGTGAACCGTTTTTCTATCAGTATTTCCAGGAGGAATACGCTCCGGGAATACCTACCATGCTGGCGGTCCGTACTGCGGAATGGAAATATATCCATTATCCGTATGAATGTGAGGAGGAGGGCAATTTTGACGAGCTTTATAATCTCGAGGATGATCCCCTTGAAATGGAAAACCTGATTCATTCCCCTGAGGCTGCTTATAGGCTGTCTGAAATGCGGGAGTTGCTCAATGCGGCGATGGAAAAGTATGATTACACGGAACCTCCTTATCGATACACACCGCCTTCTGAACGCTGAGCTGCATCTTTTTTTTGGTATTCCGATAACTTATGCGCTGCCCGGCACAAACCTTTTATTTGACAGGTATTTTTTGTCTGCTATTTTCCTCATTTCCAATTTGGCGGGAAATATTTGGCATGGTTTCGGAAAGTTTCAGTTTAGGACGCAATTTCCTTTCATATAAGCATTTTGCACTTGATGTCTGCAGGGTGAAGGGTGCCGGGCTGATTGCGGCATGCGGCATTTTTTCAGTGAAAACGAAGTGTCATCATACTGTGATGCTTCAATTCAGTAACTGTTAAATTCAGTACATAGGTCACATTATGAAAACAGCTAAATGGATATGGTGCGCTGAACAGGATGTGCGGGATTATAATCTCGCGGCTATTTTTAGAAAGGATTTCAATGCGGATGTTGTCAGCAAAGCAGTGTTGCGCATCACCGCGGATAGTCGTTACCGGGTGTCCATCAACGGGACGTGGATTAATGACGGTCCTGGAAAGGCATATCCTGAACATTGGAAATATGATGTATACAACATCAGTCATTTGCTGAAAAACGGCGCCAACCGGATTGAAATCATAGCCCGTTATTATGGTATAGGAACGTTTCATCAGATCCCTCAGCAGGCGGGATTGCTGGCTGAAATTGATCTGGATGGGGAACTTATCGGAACCGATTCTTCCTGGGAAGGTGCGCCGTATGAACCGTTGCGCAAATGGTCGCCAAAAGTAAGCGTACAGATGGAGCCGGCTGAATCGTTCGATGCCCGTATTTCCGGCAAGCCGGATTGGAAACCTGCTGTAGAGATGTTTGCCGCGGATAAGGGCCCTTGGAAGGATCTGTCTGCAAGGGGGTCACGACCGCTTACCAAGCATGTCTGCAAGCCGAAATCCATGCATGGATCTGCAGAGTTGAAGCGCAAGCCGCAGCCGGTCTGTGTTCCTGTTGTGCAAATAGCGCATCCCGGTGTAATCGAGGCAAATCACAATACGAGCAAGCCTGTCATTCTGGCTTCAGTGCTTTCGGTAGGGAAAAGCCGGGTCGTGGATTTCACCTCGGAAAAATGGTTCATATCGGTGGACGGAACACCGGTAAACGGAGAGGTTGAGCTGGAAAAAGGGAGCCATACGGTACTTTTCTTCTGTGAAAGCTTTTTCGGCCATGACAAAGAGTTTGCGTTTCCTTTTCTTAATATTGATGGTTGCAGCTGGGGTGAATGGAAGGTCTTCGTAAATGATAAGTATATTTTCAGAGACGATGATTTGCGATGGTTCTGGTTTACTCACCCTGAAGTTGAGCGGGTGAGAAGTGAATGGTTTGCCTGGATTAATAAGGCTTCCGGGTCATGGAAAAATCCTGAAGAGGAGATTCCCGAGCTTGGAAGAGAAGCGGATATCCCTTTCGATCTGCTTTTCATGGAGGATTATACAGCGGACTTTGCCGAACGCGAGCCTCTGGGTCCGGCTGACAGCAATGTCGTCAATGAAACAGGCATATGTGAAGGAGGGAAGGGGAGTGTGACCGTTAACCCTGTGAAGGGCCGCGATGTCGAGTTGTGTTATGATATGGGCGAGCAGTGTTGCGGGTTCTTCAAGTTTTCGTTCAAAGCGGCTGAGGGCACCGTTTTGGACATGCACCTTGTAGAATATATAACGCCGGAAGGCGTCGTGCAGCATACCGCCGAACACAATAGAAACGGAATGCGGTATATATCCAGGGATGGTTTGAATGAATATACTTCGCTCAAGCGGAGATCTGGACGATTTCTTTTCGTTTCCATTAGGAATCAGACCGGGCCTGTGGAACTGGTTTCCATGGAGATGATAGAATCAAACGCCGATGTGAAGCCGGTGGCCCGTTTCAGGTGCAGCGATGAAAAACTTGATCTGGTGTGGGATGCCTGCGAGCGCACTCTCAGGATGGGAATGGAAGACACCTTTACCGACTGCTCTCTTTATGAACAGAGTCTTTGGATAGGTGACGCCCGCAACCAGGCTCAATACGCTTTTAATGTATATTGCGGTTATGACATATCAGAACGCTCGCTTGAGCTTGGGGCGCAGTCCCTGGATCGATTTCCCATAGTGGGGTGTCAGGTGCCTTCGGGATGGGACTGCCTCCTCCCAGCCTGGAGCTTTCTCTGGGGCATCCATGTCTGGGAACATTATTTTTACAGCGGGGATGAACGCAGTCTGAGAAAGCTTTGGCCCGCGGTTCTCAGGAATATCGACGGAGCATTCAAGTATATTGATGAGAATGGCCTGTTCAGTGGTCCATTCTGGAATATGTTCGACTGGGTGCCCATAGATTGTGAACACGAAACGGTTATTCACA
>SLRP01000119.1 GCA_007130845.1 Kiritimatiellia bacterium
ATTAATGCGCGAATCGCTATTACCGGCGGGCTTCCCGGATCAAGCAGGGGATCCCTATTGATCCACCTGCCCAACTCAGGCGAGTAGAATCTGTAGCCGTAATACACCAGCCCGGTCTCATTATCAGAGTACTTCGTACTGAACCTGTAAACGAAATCATCTGCCATTGAGCCCGCCTGGGAGGTGGTGTTGCCGAAGGGGTCGTATTCGTATTCGGCGATGGTGGATTCGAAGGCCGAGTTTCTGACATGGAAGCCCATGGGGGAAGGCTATCCGGTCCAAAGGGTTAGGGCAAGATATAAGGTGTATGGCGCCTGCTTAACTTGATGGGTAGAATATTCCCGCATCTTCGGAACTCTAACCGCCTTTCATGCTATCTGACCCCTTTTCCTCTGGGTTCACAGGGTGTTTACGGAGAGGATGGTCTTAGGGAATGCGTTTATCCTTATCCACGTGATAGCTGAACAGCTCTTTTTGTTCGCTATGAATGCCCATTATGATCAGTGCCCTCCAAGCAGGAGCAACAGTCTTGCCGATGAGCGGACCAATAGGAAGCCTTAACAGGGTATTCGTTGACATGCCGATTTCGGGAACACGCAGTCTAGATGTGACCCCCGTCTCGGGTCAGGTGGTAGCGTTCCACGGTGAATTCGGTCAACTCCAACCAGGCTTTCCAAGTAGCCCTCAATTCACCTTTCAGTCGACGGATTTCCAATTTGATAAAACGGCGTCTTGCCTTGGAAGCCGTTTTGAGCTCGCCAAGCCGATTCATCAGGGACTGGGCTCGGGATTCGAAGGACTCTTCGAGTTCATCCAGTTTGGTTTGAATTTCGGACGTCATGTCGTCCCAATACTGGTTCAATAGAGGCATCAGGAGTTTCTTGTCCTTCTTGACGAGAGTCCGCTGCAGGTGGATGCGGTTCACCGCCCGCAGCCCCTTGACGATGCCTATTTTCGAAGCCGTCCATAAGAGCCATTTGGTGGGGTCGAAATGATACCAGCGCACACCGTTGCGATAGTCGCTGGCGAACGCGTGATGGTAGTTATGATAGCCTTCCCCGAAGGTGAGGAAGGCCAGCACGGCGTTGTCCACGGCGGAAAGTTCCCGAGCGAATGTCCTCGAACCCCAGACGTGCGCCAGCGAGTTAATGAACCACGTACTGTGGTGGATCATGAATACGCGCAACAGAAAACCCGCATAAAAGGCGGCCAGTGGATGCATGAAAAGGCAGCCGATGGCAAAGACGCCGGCGTTTACCCCGATGGCCAGCGGCAAATAATGGCGATCCTGAAAGACCACCCGGGGGTTCTTGTCAAGGTCGCGAACATACTTCGGCTGAAATACCCGCTGGTACGTAAAAAGCCAACCCATGTGGGCGTACCAGAGGCCCTTCTTGATGGAATACGGATCGTCGTCGGTATCCACATGCGCGTGGTGGAGGCGGTGATCGTGCGCCCAGATCCGGGCGGACCACTGTAAGGCGAGGGTTGATCCCAGCAACACCACCCACTCAAAAACCGGGTGGGCGATGTAGGACTTGTGCGCGTACAGCCGGTGATAGCCCGTCGTAATCGACATACCCCCGATCACATAGGTCGCCAGAAATAGCGCCGCCGCCGGCCAGCTGAAGGTGCGGATAAAGAGCGGCAACAACGCCAATAGCAGCAGGTGATAACCTGCGATAAAGCAAAATATACTCCAATTTCTGATTTTCATGGCTAGGTGCGGGCTTTCTATAGGTTACTTCAATATCGAACAGCCGGATGCCTCTGTCAATAGAAGGGCATTCCCAAGTTTTTCTTCAACTATTCCATGAATACGGATGCAACGGCGCAGGACCGGGTCGTTAGAGGACTTTTTTGATACCAATAACGGCTCGTAAGCGTCAACCGGCACAATGTATCGGTTACTCCACCCGGTCATTGCCGTTCGAGCAAAGGTGCAGTGGCTGACCCGCGCCCGCCGAAGCGCGTAAGGAGTCACAGGGCGGACAAGGACGGAACCTGCAGAAGGCCGGTCAAAAAGCCTAGAAATATCAGAAACGCCAGAATTGCCACGACATTCAAGTACGCGCTCCAGAATACATCCTTCATTGCAACCCCGATCCGGTGTCGTGTCCATGACTGGCGATCCATACGGAAATGCATGTGCAATTTGACCCAGCTTCCCACCACCTGATTGTAGAAAATCACGGGTATGAACAGCGGAGAAAATCTTCCGCGGTGAAGGTAAATAAGCGTTGTGTGAAACAACCGGGATATCATAACCCACAAAAAATAGACCAGCAGAAAATACGGAGAAACAAACACCGCAACGAGCAACGACAAAAATGGTCCGGACAATGTAGTCCAATAACTGATACGCTGATCTATAAGACACCACCACAGAAACGCGCCGGTCCTGCGAGGCCCCAATCGGACAGCCCGCCAATTGCTACGCAGCATGTTACCGAAGTAACGGATCATTAGCTGCAATGTTCCGTACATGAAATTATTAGACGGGAGTGTTTCCTGAGTCATTATGCATGTGTCCGGCACATACAACATCTCCCAGCCCTGCTTGAGCACAAAATACCAGGATGTCTTGTCATCGCCCGTCAGAAGACGAATGGTTCCAAGTCGCCAGTGCTTTATGCTGTCATATTCCATCTGGTGCATGAATTCAGGATCCAGAACTATGGATGCACGAAACACAGAGAACCTTCCGGTAAGGACAAGAAGCTTGCGTGATAACGCCAGCGAGCACATGTACATATGGCGTTGCGCCATCCGCACATAATACCATTCCTTGGCCAATGCGGTGCCTTTGACTATGGAACGGTTATCAGTCGTCAGACCGCCTATTCTCGGATGGGTTACAAAGAAAGGCAGTGTATTGTCAAATATATCATCTGGCAGGAGCGAGTCGCCGTCCATAAGCGCGACACATCCATCTTCGAACCTCAAAGCCGGGTCCGTCACTTCACGGTGCAGACAGCGAAGCGCCTCGGCTATTGCCGGACGCTTTCCGCTGCCGTCCTGCTGAATAAGGTGCAGGGTTACCGATTCCATCCCGGCGGTCTCGGCAAATATTTCACGCGTCAGCTCGATGTCTGCCAAATCCGTAACCGACGCAACTACATGGACCGGATAAGGCCTATAACTCAATGCCCTGAATAAAGCCCTGTAACTTCTAGCCAGTTCATCAGGGGCCAGTTTAAACGAAAGGGATATCACACCAAGCCATGCCGGATTGGGGTTATGCAGTGATTCCGCCTTCTTTCGGAGTCGAGGGAAGGTGTATGCGCGATATACCATCGACCTCAGCAGGTGTACCATGGCCCATGTATAGCGCCATATGGCAATGATACCTATCGTAACAATAGGTATTCGCAAGTCGGCGCCGAATATGTCTGAGGGCAGAGCTGTTACGAGCAGAGCGACACAGACAAGATAAACGATAAACCCCGCGTAAATAATCCATCCATCAGGCTTTTCCGAATAGCCCGGCAGGCTGAAATTTTGCAACTTGTCGGTCATGGATATGTGTCCGGAGCTGATTCAAATCCAACATCTTCAAATAAACGCTTTCAGGGAACCACCACACACGAACCCCATAACAGGAATTTCAATCAGCGATAAGTAAAAAGCGTTATAAGTCCCTGCCGAACAGCCGCATAAATACCGCCCTCCAGGACAGGTTTACGGATACCTGAGCCGGCAGGCCTGCTTCGACCTCGCGAGGGAAGTCATGCGAAATTTCAACTGTTGCATATTGATTATCCATGAGGCCGTCCTCCGGCAAGGCAGACCATATACCCTGAGGAACTGTACGATGTATCCCTGTGACCTCTCCCTCGAAAACTTTATTGGAGTCTGCCAACCTGACATTAGCGACATTTCCATGGGAGATCCACGAAGCCTGCCCCTGAGGGACCAGCGCATGGATTACCGGCGAACTGCCGGCTTGACGCAAGCGCATCAACAATTCTCCTTTCCGGACTGTTTCGCCGGGACGGGCATGAACGGTTTGAACAACAACCGCGTCAGGCGCAATGATCCTATTCTCATCCATCTGCCCTTTCAATGCCTCCAACACGCCACGCTCCACAGAAATCTGGCGGTCAATTTCCGCGACTTCCACACGCTTGTCGCTCAAGGGACGTATTGAGGACTGCATCCCGGGATATGGCGTTTTACGTTTAACCAGGGCAAGTTCGATTTCGGCGATGTCCACCCGCTCTTCAGCCTCCTCAAGTTCGTTACGAACAGATTCAAGTTCAATAAGGCTTTCATCCAGTACCCGAGCGGTTTGATACCCCATATCCTTGAGTTGCACTTGTCGTTCATGCAAACGGGAGGCCGCCCTGTATTTCTCGGACAGCGACTCCATCCGGCTTTTTGCCCGTATCAGGGTCTGCCTGGCAATGGATTCATAATTCTCATATGCCTGTTCCTGTTCATTGATTTGTTCAAGCAGAGCTGATTTGAGCTGTTCCAGGCTTGCGATATTTGCTTCCGTTTCATGATAACGCGCCGACAATCGCGCATCCCGCACACTCCAGATCATCTCTGATTCCTCAAAGCTCTGCCCGACTCCTACAAAACCAGCACTGGCCAGAACACCGTCAGTCGGAGAGCGCACTTCATAAATTTCGTGCGCCGCAGAAGCATAGCTGGACTGCACGGTAAATAAGATGGAATAAGCAATCCACGAGGTTAGACCGCACAACAGCAGCCCCAATCCAACAAATAATCCATAGCGGAAGAACCTGGAAACAGCGCTGTCTTGCCCCTCTTCCTCGATATTCTCTCCGGGTGAAGGCCGTGCTATCAAACCTGACACATCACGCAAATCCCCTTGAATGCTTTCATGAATAATCTGCTGCAGGCTCTTTTCCTGTGAATCGGACAGGTCGCCGAATCGGAGCGAGACTCGTTTTTCTTCCGAATTAACCTCCACAACACTGGCAGGAAGTTGAAAATTCACATTGAAGCCCTCGAACGGCAGGATCAGTGTTACTGTCCGTTCAGCTTCACTTTCAGCATCTGGAAAACTATCACGGAAATGAAAACTCAAACCACCCATGCTGATGTCGTTGAGAGAATATACCGCCTCATCAATAACAACACTTCCAGGCAGTCTTATGCGATGATGCCTCCTGCGGCTGCGAGATTGATAATTCACTCGTTCGCGAGGAACAGCCTGTTCAGGCCCATTCTCCAGCTTGGGCAAAACTACCAGTCGCCCAAATGGTCCTTCCCGTTTGACCTTATAGGATACCGAGTCTGAATTCTCCTGTGTCATAAATACCGATCTTCTCTCCTTATCACCCCTAGATCATTGTAAGGGTATCACCTACCAAGGGTGCGTCAAGATCAACCGTGAAAAGAATAGACTTCCATATACAACCGAGACGGTTGACAGCTGTTTTCAGTCTGATTAGCCTAAAGCATAAGCATTGGAACACCTTAAGCACATACTAACTGCAGTTTATTGAGAGGTTTTGTTTTTTCGGGACATATACTCAGCTTGATGTCAACGATCAAACATTGAGACATGGATATGAACGAGAAAGAATTCCACAAGTCTTTCAAGCATGACAGGCCGCCGGATGGTTTGTCTCCAGCACTGAAGGCGCTCTGGCACTCCTGGAAAGGAGATTGGGACCGTGCACACCGCACGGCACAGGACGACGGCACTCCTGACGGAAGCTGGGTGCATGCCTTGCTCCATCGCGAGGAAGGTGATATTGGCAATGCGCGATATTGGTATGGCCGGGCGGGTAAACCCATTCCGTCCACTTCGATTGAAAATGAGCGCAATGAGATCATTCGCGCATTGCTTGATGAGCGACTGGAATAACGGATGGCTTTAAAAGTTATATCCGAGTGAATGAACCCTTCAACAGCGGCGCAGAGCATCATCAATGATCAGGCATTGGTTAATATTTCAATGCCGATCGCGCCAGTAATAAGAGTGTAGACTCAATTTCCTAGCCAACGATACGGGCATGTGATTCGCGAAATGACCGGCCAAAGTACCTGATATCTTGGCCAATGTTTATAAGGCATAATAAGGGAGCCACGCAGGATAATGCCGAATCATGCAATATAACTCCTCCCAAAGATAGCGCGCTCCGAGTGAAGCGCTCGACTTCATGCTGTGATCTGGAAAGATCTTCGATAGCGAGTACACACTGTCAAAATAGCGGCGGAATAAGGTCTTAAGCGTATAAACATGCAAATGATATACAATGGAATGAGGCTGATAAACCACCGAGTAGCCTAGCCTGAGTTCCGAGTGTCCTCGAAATCGAGTCATAACTTTTTGATTTGCAACGGAGCGATCGCGTTATTGGGTGTCTCATGGATATAATTGGGGCCTGTTCGTATACAGAGATGAGCGGATGTTTCGACTGCGGGGATATCGGAAGGTGGGGGAAGCGGAGACGGATAAGGGTAGCCGTTTAAGGGTGTGGGTTAAATGTAAAAGCGGGGAATAATGGGGGTTATGACGGTACCTTTCTGGCATGAGAAGCTAGTGGTCCATCG
>SLRP01000097.1 GCA_007130845.1 Kiritimatiellia bacterium
AAAAAGAGTGGGTAAAACCCACTCTTCAGCGGACAGATGTGTTGTGCCTGAATCCTACATTAAAATGGGCTTACCCCAGGGTCAAGAGCCTTTTAATGTAAATCACCTTCCTGTGACCGTTAATCATGCTGTACATGCAATCGGCCTTTTCCCCTGCAACTGGAAATAACTGCCTTTTTGAGCCACAGTTGTCAAGTCTGTTCATGTTCAGCCCTGGTTCGTAAAGCAATGAATGCGGTCAATTGCTCTTGGAAAACGGCAAAATGGCGGATCGGAGCAGTGGTGTCTTGTCACGGACTTTTCACGTTCCCGGTCTTTTAGATTTCAGAAGTGATTGGGTTCCCGTTGAATCCGTCTGCCTCGTCCGTATGTCCCAACAAAACTTCCGTTTTGAACAGCCACTTCACCGCGTACAGTTACAACTTCCGGCCTTCCCATGACTTTCCATCCCTCAAATGCGCTGTAATCTATATTCATGGCATGTGTGTCGGCGGTGATCGTATCTTCATGTTCCGGATCGAATACAACCATGTCGGCATCGCTCCCGGGTTGAATCGTTCCCTTGCGCGGGAAAAGCCCGAAGATCTTCGCGGCCTGGGTGCTTGCGCAGTCAACGAACGTGTGGATATCTATCCGCCCTTTGATTACTCCGTGCGTGTAGAGGAGTTTGATCCGCTCCTCGAGCGACGGTATGCCGTTGGGAATATTCGTGAAATCGTTTTTCCCCATTTCATACTTCTGATCCTTGAAATCGAAAGGGGCGTGATCCGTGGCGACGGTGCTGATGAAACGCTGTCTGATTGCATTCCATAGTATATCCTGATTGCTTCTTTTTCTGAGGGGAGGCGACATTACATATTTTGCACCTTCAAATTCCGCCAATTCAGCGTATGACATATCGAGCGTAAGATATTGGATAAGTGTTTCCACGTGGGCATGTACTCCAGCATGCTTTGCGCGCATGGCTTCGCGCAGAGCCTCGTCGCAGCTCAGGTGTACGACGTATACATGTGCATCATGCGCGCGAGCGAAAGTCATTAGTCTTCCAGTGCCTTCGGCTTCAACATAGGGCGGCCGGCTGTGATAATGCCATTCAGGGCCGGTCTTCCCTTCCGAAATCAATTTATTCTGAAGGGATGATACAATATCCGCGTTTTCGCAATGCGCGGCTGTAATTACGCCCAGTCTCTTGGCCAATCCCAGAACGCCGTAAAGCTCCTCGTCCGAGATGCCCAGCGCGCCCTTGTATGCAAGGAATATCTTGAATGATGTGATCCCTTCATCAGCGACAATCCTGTGGATCGAGGGTTCAGTCCTGTCGTCAAACCGGGTGACCGATAAATGCCATGTATAATCACATGCGGCCTTCCCCATGCTCATGGATGTCCATATGTCGAATGCCTCCATGGGATCCTGTCCGGGGGCTGGGGTGCAGAAATCCATCACGCATGTCGTTCCCCCCATCAGCGCGGCCCGCGTGCCTGTTTCATAGGTGTCCTTGGCGAAGGTGTCCTTATAGGGGAGGTGAAGGTGAACGTGCGGGTCGATGAAACCCGGGAAAACAAATTTTCCGGACGCATCTATGATTTCGGTCCCTGGCGGCGCACTAAGGTCTTTTGCGATGCGAGTTATAGTTTCGCCTTCACAATAAATATCGGCAGTGTATCGCTCGTCGGCCGTGATGATTTCGCCATTCTGGATCAACAGGCTCATGATGTCTCCATGGCAATGCGGATTATTACGGGTTGGATAACTGAATACACATATTTTAAAACTCAACGACCAATGCATGAAAATACACCAGGAGAGCCCTGATACCAATAACTAAGAGACTTTCTGGGCCGGCCGGCAAGATCTGTTTATCCAGGGTATTAAGGCTTTCTTGCCTGAAGCTGGCATTGCCGGAAACGCTTGGTAAATGAACGGCCTTGCGCTGAAAGCCCTGATCCCGGAATCATCATCCCCCGGGACCGTTTAAGTTTAAAGGACGGACAATTGGCAGAATTACAGGCTGTGTTTTACGGCCATGAAAAATCGGTTGCTGGGGTACTCGTCTCCATCCGCCCTTATTTCCTCATACGTGTATCCGGCGTGAAGCTCTGTAAACAGGTTGAGGAAATACCGTATGCCTATATCAATAGTGTGCGTGTCCGCATTGCCGAGGTTGACTGCAGTGAATCGATCCTTGAAAGTGTCCAGCGGGAGCTGTTCCCCCTTTATGACACCAAGGTCGCCCGGCTGGTGAACCACAGCGTCTCCGCGACGGAATTGATATCCCAGCACGATAAACATGTCGGGTGTCAACGCCAGCTCTCCTGATGTGCCCACTGCGTGACCCTCTACATCGAAAACTGTATTCTCGCTGGCAAATCGGTTGTCATACTCATAATAAAGGGACAACTCAACCCGTTCCTCCAGCATTGCGGATAATTCGATTCTCGGTTTAACAAATGCGCCGAATCTGTCGTCCTGATCGAAAAACTCATACCCCAGCGCAAGGTCAAAGCGGGCTGTCGGCGACCCTCCGGGACCGCCCATGTGTCTACGCAGTCCGGCGTCCATCACGGGCGAAATGTGATTCAAACCGCTGAATCGGCTGTGGACGGCCCCTTCCAGGCTCAAGGCCGTACGCGTGAAAGTAAGCTCTCCAACCTGATTCTGTCTTTCCACCGATACCGCAGGTTTGAAGACGGTATCGCTTTTTTCTCCGTCGCCGTCGAAACTGCGGTTTATATTATCGTCTCGTTCAATCTCCAATGACAATGCCGGCGGCTCGAAACCGAAGAAATACGCTTCTGCATGTTGAACTGAAGCAGGGCCCAAGCATAGAAAAGCTATTAACGTGACGTGCGCGCATATTTTGGGGTAGAATATATTCATATGTCAGTTCCTTTATTAGGGTATAACTCACTACTTAAAAACAGGTTTTCCGTTAAAGTCAATATCCGAAGAAACATATTGCATGTACCCGGGTCAATACACACGCTCTTTTACTTGTGCATGGACTTATGATTCCCGACTTACAATCCAGCTTGCTTTGTGACGATGTCCGGCAGGAACGGGGCGGAAAGTTCATTCTTGTAGGTCTTTTCGACGCGATAGCCGCCCAATCCATGCCTGTACGATATCCGCGACTTTTCATGGTTACACGGTGGTGCAGCGGGGAAGGATCCTTCAAACAGAAGACGCGAATCCTTAAACCCGATCAGAGCACGGTGCTTGTGGAGGGGAAACATATCCCGATACGCCTGCTTTCATCGGAATCGACAGCCACAAATGTGGAGGTGTTTCTGAATGTCTCATTCGAAGAAGAGGGCACGCACTGGGTTGAGGTTCATCTGGACGGGGATCTGAAGATCAGGTATCCACTGCGTGTATCGCTGGTGGCAAAGAGGGGCGGCGGGGAGACATACAGTGGCAGCCTCGAACCCGGGGTGTGATCCCGGTCTTGCCTTTAAACAACCTGGGAACAAGAATATGATAAATTTTTACTGGCAGGCTGACCGCACACCTCATGAGCTGGCAGTTGCCCTCCACGCTCTGTCTGAGGAATACTCGATAAGTGAAGGAAGCGGCGCGATTCCCCCAAACTCAATATCGATTGTCTTCGAGCGCGATGAAGATACAGGCGGGGTTGAGATTATAAGCGGAGATAATGCGACCTCCATACGTTATGACCGCATGGGAAACGCGCTGCGCGGAGTCGGCGCCCTGCTGTCAGGACAGGAACAGGCTGGAGAGAGGACAAAAGAAACAATTCCATTCGATACTATCGGTGTCATGATCGACTGTTCACGAAACGCCGTGATGACGGTCTCACACCTCCGCAAATGGTTACGTAGGTTGGCGCTGATCGGCTACAACATGGCGATGCTGTACACCGAAGATACCTATTCACTGCCCGGCGAGGAATATTTCGGATATCTGCGCGGAAGCTATAGTTTCGATGAGTTAAGGGAGTTGGACGAGTATGCAGATGCCCTGGGTATAGAACTCATAGGATGCATTCAGACTCTCGGACATCTGGAGCAGATGCTCAAATGGTCAACCTACGGCGATATCAAGGACACACATTCGGTACTGCTTGTTGACCATGAAAAAACCCATGCCGTTATTGAAAAGATGATTTCGCAATTCGCATCTTGTTACCGTTCAAGGCGTATTCATGTGGGCATGGACGAGTCACCGGATCTTGGTCGGGGAAGGTTTTTGAATTTGCATGGATACAGGCAGGCCTCCGAAATTTTCAACAGGCATCTTTCATTCGTTTCGGAATGCTGTAAACGACACGGACTGAGGCCGATGATATGGTCGGACATGCTTTTCCGGATGGCCGGTCCTGCCCAAAGCTATTATGACCGGAATACCAGCATTCCGGAGGAGGTAAGGCAGTCCGTACCGAATGATGTCCAGCTTGTATACTGGGACTATTACCATGAAGATGCGGGATTTTACCGCGACTGGATAGGACGGCACCGCGATATGGGATTTGAACCTCTCATAGGTTCCGGGATATGGACATGGGGCGCGCATTTATGGTATGGACACGGCAACACTGTACGAACTTTAAAACCATGTATTGATGCCGTTATATCGGAGGGCGTTCGCGAGATATTCTTCACGCTTTGGGGAGATGACGGCGCATATTGCGAATTCGATTCCGCCCTGGCCGGCCTTACGCTCGCCGCGCAGTATGCCTGTAACGGAGATGATGCCGCCGCATCCCGTGCGGCGGATAGGTTCAACTCCGTTTGTGGGTCGGATTATGACGCGGTTATACGCGCTGCGGGACTCCAGGATGCATTCAATGCCGGTATGCTGTTGTGGGACGATCCGATTCTTAGGATCTACTGGAAGAACGAGAGGCTAAAATGCGGCGGGAAATGGGAGTCTGCTCTCAAGAAATGCGACGGTGTACTTCGCGAATTGAAGCAAGTTAAGGACCAATGCGAGCCTGTGGATTTTAATCATTTCTGCACATCCACACGTTATTTACGCGACAAGATACGTGTCAGCCTGGCGCTGGATGAGGCATATGGAATGCGCGATCCTTCAGGTCTTGATACCGTGAGGAGAAGGGCACGACGCATGGCGGGCAGCGTGGACAAACTGCAGGAGACTTTCCGGCGTCAATGGCATAGACGCAATAAGCCTCAGGGATACGAGACAATTCAGATCAGGTTGGGCGGGCAACGCCAGAGGTGGCTGGAACTTGATACTCGTCTCGGGGAACTTCTCTCCGGGGTCATTGACCGTATACCGGAGCTTGAGGAGGAGGCAGCTGAGCCGTCTGCTCTTGTCTCCAGGTGGAGGGCCGTTGCCGGGGGAGGTATACTTGCGTGATTTCATAGAAACGGTTTGCCCGTACTGCGGCGAGAATATAAATATTGAGGTGGATCATACCGGGGGCCGTGAACAGGATTTTATATCCGACTGTGAGGTTTGCTGCCGGCCGATTAATTTTCATGTGAAGATATCAGAGGATGATGTAGTTTCCTTAACTTGCAGCGGAGAGGGATGAAGGACAGGGATATGGATTTAACATTACTGGTAATGGCAGCAGGCATGGGCAGCAGGTACGGAGGCTTGAAACAGATCGACCCTGTCGGGCCGGGAGGTGAAGCAGTTCTTGATTATTCGGTGTATGACGGATTGCGGGCCGGTTTTTCCAGGGTGGTGTTTGTCATCCGCCGTGACATTGAAAAGGAATTTCGCAGGTCCATCGGTGACCGTTTCGCCGGCAAATTGGATGTGGATTATGTATTTCAGGATATCGACGCGTTGCCTCCGGGATATACAGTTCCACAAGACCGCAATAAACCCTGGGGCACGGGACATGCCGTGCTTGTGAGCGAAGGGCGGATTGACGGTCCGTTTGCAGTCATAAACGCGGATGATTTCTACGGCGCGGATTCGTTCAAGTCTCTGGCGGATAACTTCCGGAAACATGAGAACAGCTCTGCATCCGAATACGCTATGATTGGCTTCAAATTGAAAGATACTTTGTCGCCCCACGGCTCTGTCGCGCGAGCTGTATGCCTTTTAGATGCGGACTCATACCTGGAACGGATCGAGGAACGCACCGATATCCGCATGAAAAACGGGGGCGCAGTCTGCACTGATGACATGGGCGGCCGGGTGGAATTGACCGGGGATGAACTCGTCTCGATGAATATATGGGGTTTTCAGCCGGATATCTTCGAGCTTTTAAGGGAAAAATTTTCCTTGTTTCTTCAATTAGAAGGTATGAATCCCGACGCTGAGTTTTATATCCCGGCACCATTGAACGCGCTCATAGAGGAAGGCAGGGCCCGGATAAAAGTCCTGCCGGGCGGCGGGCCCTGGTTCGGGATAACTTACCAGGAAGACAAACCCGCTGTTCTGAAGGGCATAAGGCGCCTGATATCAGAAGGCAGCTATCCGGAAAGAATTTGGTCTTAACGATGTCTAGCCAATGCATTACTGCGACACCATGAAAAGGTCTGTGCTGCCCTTCATGTGTTCCATTTTCATGGACTGGAAACCCGTTT
>SLRP01000199.1 GCA_007130845.1 Kiritimatiellia bacterium
AACTCAGCCCGATTGAAAAGCTATGGGATATCGTCAAGGATCATATTGCGAATCGGATATTCCAGACGCTCGATGATATTGAAGAGGCGATTGTCACCGCCTTGAGTCCCTTTTGGGAATCACCCCGACCGGCCTTGAGCTTGGTTGGCAAGGGATGGCTGCATACTCAAGCAAACGCTACGTAGAAAAAGTATATACCGATAAGTATTAGCGCTTGGTATAAGAAGGTCGTTCACTCTTTCCATCTGTTATGCATCCAGAAATATTGTTCCGGGCATGATCTGATCATTCTCTCAATGACCGTATTGAACATTTCTGTATTATTCAGGACATCATTCCTTGAATCATTCGTATGCTGGATTTCAAGTTCCGGCAAGGCATGAATTTCATGACTGCCAACTCCAATGCGTCGAATATATACCGGAATTACGGGCGCCGGGTATTTTCTCCAGATGGCGGCCAGACTAGTCTGTGTTTTTGCCGGCATTCCGAAGAATGGGATTCGAGGAGCTCCAGGTCTGGCCTGATCCAACATGAAACCCACCAGTTGATTTCTTGACAATGTATCGCGCACAGCCCGCAAGGCCCGCCCAGGTGGATCCCGTCGTATGGTAAGGAGGCCGTTCTTGTTCCTGATTTCTTCGACAAATCTGTTTAATCCGCTTCCGCCAATATCCTTGACTATGGCGTAGGTTGGTATGTCAATAAACCGTTTGCTGGAACCGCCCATTGCCTCCCAGTTTCCAAGGTGGCAGCAGAGTATGTAACATCCCCGGCCCTGTTTCAGGGCGTTTTGGACATGTTCAATCCCATGGCACATAGTTTCTCCATGGATGTCGATGCGTACGGATCTTAGAAACTCCAGGAATGTCAGTATGAAGTGATATGTTGATTCACGACCTATTTTCCTGCGCTCATCAGGCGACTTTTCATTGCCGAACGCAATTTCGAGATTATTGAGAATCATGCGTCGGCGTATACGTAGAATGTCGAAAATCAGGACGGCAATACATCTTGCCAGCCTGTCAATTAATTCCGGGCTGAATTTGCTGGTCGCAATAGCGAGTGTTTTTATGATTGGATACATATATCCCGCATGATGCTGTAGAAATGTGGCAAATGTAAAGCGTTGGAGACACTCTTGAAAATAGGTGACATGGCGTTACGGGATTGAGAAGTTTTCAGGTATCCGGATAAGTTTCTGCTACTCCCAGGGGGTAATGGGTACAGTGGTATTTTGACCTGAAGATATGCCGTCGGCTCAATGAATGAATAATGGTTTGCTTGAGGAAACATTGGAGGATCGAAGTGTCATAAAGTCTGCCGGTGTTGTAGGTGGTTTAACATCGTTCAGCAGAGGGTTGGGCCTCATCCGTGACATTCTGATGGCCGGTTTTTTCGGGACATCCCTTCCGATGTCGGCCTGGGTTGTGGCATTCACTATTCCCAATCTGTTCAGAAGGCTGTTCGGTGAGGGGGCGTTGTCGGCCGCATTCATTCCGGTATTTGTCAGGGTGCGGGAACAGGAGGGCGATAGACCTGCCTGGGAGCTGGCGCGCAAGATATTCACGCTCGTTGGCCTTTTTCTTTCCGTGGTAGTAGCCATGGGTGTGATTGGTATAACGATTTCCATTCATCAATCTGACCTTGGTGAAAAAGCCGCAATGACGCTTCCTCTATTGAGGATAATGCTGCCGTACGCAGTGTTCATATGCATGGCGGCACTGGTAATGGCCGTGCTTAACTCATATCATCACTTCGTCCTTCCCGCATTTGCTCCAAGCCTATTGAACATCACATTGATCATAACCATTCCATTTATTGCGCCCATGCTTGGCCCTGAACCCGAGCGGCGGATTTATGCAGTGGCATGGGCGGTTATAATTGCCGGACTACTGCAATGGGGTGTTCAATTGCCCAAGTTGAGATCCTATGGATTCAGGTTCAAATGGATACTGGACTGGAAAGATCGAAATGTGCGGCGCGTATTCACTTTGATGGGACCGGCGTCCCTTGGCATGGCTATTAACCAGGTTAATGTGGTTATTGACAGGCTTATGGCTACATGGATCGGCGTCTGGGCTCCTGCGGCCCTGTATTTCAGTGAAAGGCTCATCTATTTTCCACAAGGGATATTCGCAACAGCGATGAGCACTGTGTTGCTTCCGGTCTTTTCAGGGCATGCGGCGCGATCGGATAATCCCCAGATCCTCCGAACCATTAATTATTCCATCCGCAATCTGTTTTTTGTGATGTTTCCGGCCTCTGTCGGCCTGTTTGTACTTGCCCGGCCGATTGTTCAAATGATTTTCGAGTGGCGGGAATTTACGGGTGCATCGACCGATCTGACGGCGATAGCCCTGATGTTCTATGCTCCAGGACTTCTGGTGTTCAGTATATCCAAGGTATTTGTTCCCGCATTCTACGCCATTCAGGATACCCGTACTCCGGTCAAGGTGGGGCTCATCTCGGTTGGTCTCAAACTGGCTCTAAGTTTGGTTTTCATTTTGACTTTTCCTCAAATGTTGAAACATGCCGGGCTGGCATTGGCCACCGTTCTTGCCGAAACGGTCTATGGCGTGGTTCTGGCATCATTGTTGTGTTCCAGGCTGGGATCTCCCGATTGGGGCTCCATTTTACGGAGTGCTTTGCGCTGTCTCGCAGCCTCCGTTGTCATGGGGTTATTTACCTGGTATACACATCCTTTCGTGCAGGATTTCTTTGTTAATCTTGAATGGGGGTACAAGCCTGCTCAGATCAGCGCTGTTCTCGTCAGTATAGTTATTGCAATGATGATTTATGCGGGGTTGACATTGATAATCCGCTCTCCTGAGCTCTGGGATGTCGTAGGCGCAATGCGGCGGCGATTTTTCAAAAAGGGTGTATGCGCTGATAAATCAGACCGGATACACATGTGAACAATATAGGATATGGCATTGTATAAGCAGGCGACTGATTCCTCCATCACCTGTATTCTGTCAGTTCCATGACGGCGCAAATGTATCAGTTGTTTCAGGAATTATTGGTAACGGAATGATCAGCATTGTCGTCTTCGCCTTGCCGGATCTCCATGGAATCTGGTGATGTGTGACCGTCATCAGGCATGCCGTCGTTGTCTGCGTTTTCGTTGTCATCTTCCTCTGCCTTCTCCAGCAGGGGAGCTATGTCTACGCCGTGGTTCTTCAACTTCTTTTTTACGTCTTCATTATCCGGGTCGATAATGAATGATTGTTTCCATTTATCCATTGCCTTGGCGGTGTTATCCAGCTTGAAGTATACATCGCCAAGATGATCGAGAATTGTGGGATCATCCGGCATCAACTCGGCAGCCCGCCTGATTTCGTCATATGCCTTGCTGTATTCACCCTGCATGTAGTATATCCAGCCCAACGTGTCAACGAAGGCGCCGCTGTCAGGTTTTTGATCAAGGGCTATCAGAACATATTCATATGCCTGGTCAAGATTGATGCCCTTTTCAGCCCACATGTAAGCGAGGTAATTGTAGGCTTCGGCATTGTCAGGGTCTCGTTCCAGGCATTCATAAAATAATTCCTCGGCCGTCCTGATGTCGCCCTCTCGCTCGTGCGCTGCCGCATACCAGAAATAAAACGAGGCGTCCAAAAACTCTTCTTTTCCAGATTCCCCGGCCTTATCAACTGCCGTGTCGAAAGCCGATATGGCTTTATCGTATTCCTCTTCATAGCTGTGAAGATATCCCAGGTATATCGAAATACTTGGGTTGTCGGGAAAACGTTCCTTAATGGAATTAAGGATTCCGATGGCATCCAATCTGAATTCCCGGGTTCCGTCCTGCAGGGCGTTGTGAGCATATCCGTCCAATGCAACCGGGTTCTTTTCAATTGCCAGTGCAAGCATGCCTGCCGCCTGTTCGATGTCGCCATGTTCCTGAAGACTCAGTGCGTAAAACAGATGAAAGTTCGGCGCCGGGCCTTCATCTCCATCCTTGGTGAAAAGGTTTTCCGCCTGTTCGAAATAAGTCAGAGCGTTTTCATGATCCTGTATTTCATAGTATACATAGGCCATGAGTTCGACCATTCGAGGATGGTCCGGCAAAACCTCCAATCCGGCATGCAGCGACTCCGCCGCTTTTTCCGGATTGTCTTCCATCTGAAGCAGCGCAAGATTCAGATATATTGCAGGTTCAGGGTGTTCGGCTTTGGCCGCCAGTCTGAAATTAATAATTGCGTTTTCACGGTCGTCTATACTTCTGTAGAGTTCTCCAAGCCTTAGATAAATCCGGGCGTTTGTGGGGTAATATTCAACAATGTCTTCCAGGATATCGATGGCATCATGCAGTTTCCCTTTGGCTATATATGCGTCGGCAAGCTGGATCTTCAATCTGAGATCTTCAGGTCGAAGTCCCGACAACTTTTCCAGCAGGGGTATTGCGTCATCGATTCTGTTATTTAGCAGATACAGACGCGCCAGGGAATGGAGGAGCGCGGGATTTTCCGGGTCTTTTTCAAGTGCTTGCTTGAAGAGGTCGATGGCCTTTTTTTGATATTCTTCGGCCTCTTCGTAATTGGCCGCTTCTTCAGACTGGCCAAGATATAAGTCTCCCAGCATGCTCAGCAGGTGATTTGTATCTTCAGCCTTGTCAATCCCCTCAATGAGTGTCTGTTGCGCCTTGTCCGTTTCGCCTTGTTTAAGATACAGATCCGCCAATTGAATATAGGGGTCTGCATCATGTGGGGCCAGGTCCAAGGCTTTTCTGTATGATTCTATGGCCTTGTCCGGCTTATCTCCGGCGCGGTACACAAAGGCCTGCCACACATGGGCCTGAGGCAATGAAGGTTCACGGGATGCCAGGGTCTCCATGATTTCCTCGGCCTTGTCTAGCTGATCCAGGCGGATATGATGCAGGGCAGTGCGAAGATAGAGTTCGTGATAACCGGGGTCAAATTCCAGTGCCCGGAGATAATAACCAATCGATTCCTCGAAGTTTTCCTTCAATTCATGGCTGTACCCCTGACTGAAGAGGGCTAGTGCCTTTGAAAAATCGGCCCGTTCCTCGGATAATTCCTCGAGGTTTTCAGGATCGAAATTTCCATCAAAGGCATAGGCCCTGCCAGGGCTGTTACAGCCAATTACTGCGGACAGACACAAGACAGCCGACAGAACAACGGCTATGCGCTGCATATAGATTTTGCCAGACACCGTGAGTCGTAACATACGTCTTCCTGATAAATGCCCCATGACATAATACTAATAACACATTTCCGCATTTTCGCAGGAAAATAATCAGGAATGTTGCAGGGGCTTGGACCCCTTCGGGCGTGGCATCTGAATCTATTTCTTCTTGTGGCGATCCGCTCGCAACCGTTTACGGCGTTTATGCTTCGCCATCTTCTTGCGGCGTTGTTTCTTGATCGAACCCATATTCTATCTCCCTGTGGCGGCATACTTTTGCCGAAAATATAAGAGGTTAATATAGCCTTGTTTCATGGAACCACCTTGTTCAAGGCCAGTTCTATTATGTCAATGGCTCCGGACTCCTTCAGACGGGGAATAATTTCCCGCACGACATGCTCATCAACTACTGATTCTATGGAATACCAACCTTCTTCTCTCAATGAGTTTACCGTTGGCGCATGCATGGAAGGCAGAATTGATGCTACCTTTTCCACATCATTTTTCTTTACGTTCATTTTAATGATAACCTTGGAGCCGGCATTCAGAACGCCTTGGAGCAGAAGGGCTATCTGGTCAATCTTGGATCTCTTCCATGTATCCCGGTATGCTTCATTGTTTGCTATGAAACGGGTGGTTGATTCAAGCACCGTATCGATGATGCGAAGGTTGTTGGCTCGGAGCGAGGATCCCGTCTCGGTAATCTCCACTATGGCGTCCACTAGCTCCGGAGCCTTGACTTCGGTTGCGCCCCATGAGAATTCAACTTCAGCTTCGACGCCATGTTGGCTCAAATAGCGCCGTGTTATGCCTACGGCCTCAGTGGCTATTCGTTTGCCCTGTAAATCCTTGACTGAATGAAACGGAGACTCGTTTGGCACTGCCAGGACCCAGCGTACAGGACGCATCCCCTGTTTCGCATATATGAGCTCGGCAACCTCCTCGACATCCGATCCGTTTTCAACGATCCAATCGTGCCCTGTAAGCCCGGCGTCCAGCATGCCGTGTTCTACGTACCGGCTTATTTCCTGTGCACGGATGAGCCTGATCTTGAGCTCGGGATCATCCACCCTTGGGCTGTATGTCCTGGAACCGCCGGACAATCTGAATCCCGCCTTTTCCATCATAGAAAAGGTTGACTCCTGCAGGCTGCCCTTCGGAAGCCCGAATACCAATATATTTTCATCTATTTCCATATGAAGCGCGGTATAATAAACCAACTATCCTGATTCGTCTACAAAAGGTGTCAATTTTCTGGAATAAAACCGCTCAAGCCGCCGTATCGCGGAATAGTGACCGGTGTGTTCGGCAATGGATCCGTACCGGGCATGACGTGCATAACGGTCTGCGGGCCTTGCAGGTTGTGCGTCCATG
>SLRP01000167.1 GCA_007130845.1 Kiritimatiellia bacterium
ATGAGTGCGCTCCCGAAGACAAGGGCCGTCCGGGTCCCGAACGGATTCTGGCGCTGGTGTATTCCGGCAATGGTGCAGTGGACAAAATCAGGGCTATTCTGGGGCCGACGGATCCCAGGGAGGCAATGCCGGGATCGGTACGCAAGGAATATGGACAGGATATAATGGTCAATGCCGCCCATGCATCGGACTCACCCGAAAACGCTGAAAGAGAGACCGGAATAATAAGGGTAGGGGAAGACACTATCAAGGATTGGGTGGAAATGTATTACGGGAAATAAGGGTAAAAGGTCGAATTTCAAGTTGTGGGATTCTTATCCTTACTTAAAATAGGTGTGAAGCCTGCAGCTTGGAAGTTTGACTGTTAATCTGTTCGTACCCTGTTTCAAAAGGAGCATTACCATGTTGTTCAGCGATCTCTCGCCCGCCCCCCCGGACGCAATCCTGGGGCTTACCGAAGCATTCAAGAAGGACACAAATCCCGACAAGATCAACCTGGGTGTCGGCGTTTATCAGGATGACGACGGTCTTACTCCGGTAATGAAATGTGTCAAGGCTGCTGAAGAAAGGATTCTGGCGTCGGAAAAGACAAAATCCTATCTGCCTATAAGCGGATCTGCAGAATACAAGTCAAGCGTGCAGAACCTGATATTCGGACCTGACCATGAAATTATCCGGTCCGGCCGCGCGCGCACCGCGCACTCGCCGGGTGGCACCGGAGGGCTTAGAATTGGGGCGGAGCTTATCAGGCAGATCCGTCCGGATGCCACGGTATGGATGAGCACTCCGACCTGGGCGAATCACCCGGGTATTTTCGCTGCAGCCGGTTTCAAGCAGTCCTCATATCCATATTATGACGCTGAAACGAAAGGTCTGGATTTTGAAGGCATGAGGCAATCGCTTGCAAAGGTGCCTGCCGGGGATATCGTCCTGCTGCATGTTTGCTGCCATAATCCTAGCGGAGTCGACTTATCCGGGGATCAATGGAAGGATCTGGCCGCCATGGCTTCGCAACAGGGATGGATCCCTTTTCTGGATTTCGCTTATCAGGGGCTGGGTGACGATCTGGAACAGGACCGTTCCGGATTGCTTCGCATCGCCGAAACAGTTCCTGAATTGTTTGTTGCGAGCTCATTTTCCAAGAACATGGGATTGTACAGGGAGCGTACCGGGGCGCTGACGATTATCGGGCCTGATGCTTCAGCCGCGGATGCTGCGTTCAGTCACCTGGAAAAGACCATACGCGTTGTTTATTCAAATCCTCCGTCACACGGCGGCCTGATCGTTTCGACTGTTCTGAATGATCCTGCGTTGAGGAA
Organism: Kiritimatiellia bacterium; assembly: GCA_007130845.1. Classification (GTDB taxonomy): domain Bacteria; phylum Verrucomicrobiota; class Kiritimatiellia; order SLAD01; family SLAD01; genus SLRP01. The sequence goes on from SLRP01000167.1 coordinate 1,320, forward strand.
TCAGTGGGAACAGGAGGTGGTCGATATACGCGATCGCATCAAATCCATCCGTTCGGAATTCGTGAGTAAATTGAAGGAGCGTGGGGTTGGCCGGGATTTCTCTTTCATCGACTCACAGAAGGGAATGTTTTCGTTCAGCGGGTTGAGCGATGAACAGGTCGCTTTCCTGCGCGAATCCAAGGGGATCTATATCGTAAAGGGCGGAAGAATCAATGTGGCCGGTATTACGACGCGTAACATCGAATATTTATGCGACTCCGTGGCTGAGGCACTTGGTTGATTCCCGCCTGCATGGATGGACCCCAAAACATTGCGGATTGGACCCTTGACCCTGTCGGCATTGCTGTGCCATATTGGGCACGGATGCTTAGCTCAGTTGGCAGAGCAGCTGACTCTTAATCAGCGGGTCGTGGGTTCGAGCCCCACAGCATCCACTTTCCGGAGATAAATCACAGGTAAAATAGCCAAGGAAAATCAAACCACGCTCTCAATGTTGTATCGCTGACCACCAATGCAAGGGCCAGCGGCTTCCCGCCGCTAAACGGCAGGTCCTCCATTAGTTGATGATGCTGTGTACTCTCCGTGTCCGGTAATACTTGGCAACTCAAGTGTGCCAACCTCCAAAACTTCTTTATCCGTGCCCCCGTTCCATACTACCGTTCCGCCTGTATGAAGTTTTTACGTCACAGTCCATTACGCGGACCATTCCAGGAAATCGGCGCAATCCTGCTGCCTTCACTTATCTGGTTGGGTACCATCGCAGCTTCCGCATCGATGGTCCGCTTCGACCACGTTCCAGCTCCGCCCCTGCTGTTCTGGCCGTATTCGCTATGTGCGGCGGCAGTCCTGGCGGTCTTTCTATCACTTCACCATGCCAGGCGCATTTATCAATGTAGAAAGAAGCCGGACGAGTACGCAATGTCACCGATGGCACAACGACTGGGCGGACTTTACGTATTGACCGCTGTTGCGACGTTTTATTCGATGCGTGCCCCGCACATTGCGTCGAACCTTATGATCTATGGCGGCGCGGCAATCTGTGCGTGGGCGCTTTCAAGCTGGCATGCGGAAAAAAGCTCGCAAGCCCCGGCCCGGTGGCGGCGCGATACAATTTATATCCTGCTGGCGGCTACGTGCTTGTACTGGGCAGGCGGTGTCTACTACACCACTGCCGTAGGCGAACACGCAGGCGATGAAGGCCATTATCTGATACAAGCGGAAAGTTTGTATCACGATGGGGATCTCGATCTTCGTAACAACTTCGAGGCACGCGGCATCACGGATGGTCGGCAGCGCGTACATATCAGTCCGTTCTCACGGGGCGATAATTGGTATTCCTGGCATTCACCCGGTCTGGCGTTTCTGCTCGCTCCCACGGTGCCAGGTGGAATCGTATGGCGTCATCTTGTGCTGGGTCTGATTGCCGGGAGCGGATTGGCATTCATGCATGCATTGGCAAGGATCATCGGCGCGGACCGTCGCAGCTCACTTCTTGTTACCGTGCTCCTGGGCAGCGGCGCGTACTGGGCTATATATGCAAGCCGGGCCCTGCCAGAAATGCTGGGCGCTACGTTGACCGTGTTGGCTCTGTGCAGCGTTTTTGAGCAGCGGCGACGCCCGTGGCTTTCGCTCGTGTTGTGTGCGTTGTGTATAGGTTTTCTGCCTTGGGCACAGGCACGTTTCATCCCTGTAGCCGCTACCCTCTGGGGCGCGTACGGACTGCACGGCCTGCTCGGCTCCAGCGAGTCATGGCGGCAAAAAATATTGCGTATGACACTCTTTACGCTGCTCTGCAGTGTGTTGCTTGGTCACTACCAATACATACAGCACCAGATGTTTGAGGGCGGCTTGGCCTTGTCAACCGGACTTCTGTTCTCGCATACGCCTGGCATGTGGCACACGCTTGCAAGCAACCGCGGAATACTGTACATGCTTCCGCTCTTCGCCTGCGCGCTGGCGGCCTGCGTGCGGCTGGCCGGCCAGCGACATACCCGCTTCTTCGCGCTTTATGCAGGGTTGCTGTTTCTAAGCGTCTTTCTCACATCTTGCGCAACGGTGTGGTTCACCGCCGGTTCAACCTTGCCGGGGCGATTCCTGCTGGTGATCATTCCCGTCCTTATGGCCGGACTGGCCAGGGCGCTTGGGTCGGTTAACGCCGGGTTCCGTATATTAACCTGTTTCACAGGCTGCGTGCCCATCGCGTTTCTGCTTGCACAGCTGACGGTGCTGGAGCGGTTCGGGCGCTCATTTCCAAATCTGTATCTGATAGAACAAACGCACCCGTTTTTTACCGGATTGTTCCGCTTTTACTACGACCCCTACCAGACGTGGTCGTTATGGCCGGCACTCGCTCTGTATCTTGCTGCGGGCGTGCTGCTGCTGCGTCCGGCCATATCTCGAATCGGGCAGGTACTGACGCTTGTGCTCCTGATGGCGGTCTATGCCGGGTTCGCCCATGCACCCGGCACGGATGCGACACCAGACTACGGAACCACCGCATGGCATCAACAGATATCACAGGTCGCCCGTGTACTGGATCACCGTCCGATCGAACACGCACTCATATTAGGCCCGGGACCACGGAGCCGGGAACTAACGGGTAGTCAACAGGATATGCCGCGCTCATTTTTCAACTACAGCAACAGGTTTGCGCATACTCGGCCAGGCAAAATAAAATCGGTGACGAGTAAAGATCTTGGCGAGCCGGTGGATGGGATCTGGATATCACTGCCGTACCTCTACGAGAACGACTGGGAAGACCGACCATACCGTTGGGCCACCCTGGTCACTCCGTTTCTAACCGGCACTGGTCTGCGCGCCTTTTATATCGAGGCCCGACTCGAAGGGGATACAGGTGCCGTGATCGCGATTCGAGAAGGCCGTATCACCCATCACGTAAAAACATATCCACCCGGCGCAACTATTGCGGACGTATTCCGTTTCAAGGCCTCGAATAAAGGCGACATCTATCTGCTTGTACGTTTCACCGGCGAAAAGCACGGCACATTCACCACAGAACGCATAGCCTATACAGCGATCATAGACGACTTACAACGCGCTACCGGATTGACACTCGAAGCGCCGGCCAAACAGGACGATGCCTTGAATTATAATACCTTTTGATATCTTAATTCCTGAATTGTATTAGACTCTTTGATAGTTTGCAGTCGATAAATAATGGAGTGAAACTATGGCGTTCGCATTATGGCCAAAACGGATTCACTGCCCAAATTGTGATTACGAGGGAAAAGCCAGGGTAGTTGGTACAGGATGCAGTTTATGGCTGTTGTTTCTTTTTGTTGTTATTGTTTCATTTTATCTTCCGCCTCTTGTGATTATAGCGGTGATAATGCTGCCATGGCTTATGCTTAAACCGGCTGATCAAATATGTCCCAGATGCAAATTCGCCCACCCGGTCCCAAAATGATATTGTAGTACGGTATATTCCTGTTACGTGACACGGTGACCAAGGCTGGAAGTATTTGATTTGATTCCATTAGGTTATACGGTTTTTTGTAATGGCATTGCGTCTCCTGTGATTTTGTTGGAGGCCGGCTTATGCTTTCATCTGCAAAGCCGGTATGCAGAACTCAATGAATACTATGAAAATGGCAATCGAATCAGGAATAAAGAGAATTATTGGTCCGTTTGTTCTGCTTGCGGCGATATTCGGTGTGTCGACACTTAATGCACATCCCGTTTCCTTGTCGGCGACACTGCTTCATGTCGACGAGGACAAGATTCATGCGGAGATAGCCATTATGGTGGAGGATCTCTATATGTATCATGAATTATCCGCGGGAAGCGACTTCATGGTGCCTCGAGACGCCATTCTTGAAAAAGGGATGGATCATAAGGATTTTCTGCGCCGATATTATCATATCCGGGATCGGGACGGCCGCCGCATTGAGGGCAGGTTCGTGGATGTAAGTTTCGATGATATTCCGGAGGATGGGGTAAGATATGTCGATCTGATGGATCACTGGATCATTTACCGGATGGATTTCGATCTGGAAAGCCGCCCCGAATATATAACCGTTATCCAGGATTTTGACGGGCAGCATCCGCGTATTCCCGCCGTGATGACCATGCATGTACTGCATGGGGGGATACCCGTGGATGAAGCTGTATTGCATCATGGTACAGCCCATACAACTCAGCTTGACTGGGACATGGATTTTGATGCGCTGGCCGACATGGATCCTGGCGCCATATGGGATAAGATTCAGGAACAGCGCCTGGAAGACGGACTTGGAATAACCAGTTACAGCCGGGTATACAGCTATCTGTATATAACCGAGACCGAGGTCCGGCATGAACTTCTTGTTCCCTTCATGACGCTTGAAACATGGATGAACATTGAGAGGTCCTCTCAGGATCATATTACGGTTGATGAACAGCGTGCGCATTCCGACCGCATAGGGGACTTTGTAAAACGTCAAAACCGGGTTTCGATAAACGGCCTTCCAGTAGAACCTGAAGTGCAACGCGTCGATTTTTTCGGTCCGGAGTATCGTGACTTTGCGCGGGAATCGCCCGGAGAGGACCTGAGTGTATACAACACAAGGGTGGGAGTAATCATGTCCTTCCCGGCCGCCTCGGTTCCGCAAAGCGTCTTGTTTGAATGGGATCACTTCGGTGAATACACGCCTTCTCTGGAATCACAATTGCTTGCATTTGACGAACCGCGTCAGAACGTGAGGCTGCATTCAAGGCGCAATGCATATCGGTGGGAATCGGATGTAGACAGGGAGCCGGTTTCATTTTCATACCCTGATCCTCCGGAGTCCGCGGAGGAACTTCAGATATCACTGGTATCGGTCGCCGGGGTGACATCGGCACTTCTCTTGATTGGCATGGGCATGGCGGGACGAGCATCCGGACGCAAACGGGTGTTATTCCTCGGCCTTGCTCTGTGTGCACTGCTCGGAGGTTTTTCCTTTAGGACGGTGGCGGAAGTTTCTTTCCGCGCCCCGTTTTCCCGTCCTCCTCCACTTGAAGAAGGATCCGCGCGAGCGGTTTTCGAGGCGCTCCACGGGAATATCTACCAGGCCTTTACATACAGGGATGAGGAGCAGATCTACGATGCCCTTGAGAACAGTGTGGCCGGACCCTTGCTGGAAACTTTGTACTTGAAGATACGAAACAGTATGCGCATGGCGGAGCAGAGCGGCGCTATTTCCAGG
>SLRP01000237.1 GCA_007130845.1 Kiritimatiellia bacterium
GAGGCGTCTCCTAATATTGATCAGCAAACAGCAGATAGTTTTAAGAATCTTATGGGCTATGACTGTAAAGCAGGAGATGTCATTTGTCTAAACTGCTGCTTTGATTTATGGGAATTAGATGATTCTTGTGACAAAACGACAAGAGGTAACTAATGAAAATTAAAGATTTGCGACTTTACACAATAACGACGGGTGATACCGGAGCAAGGGGCGCGGCTCAGGGTGAGTCCCAGTACTGGGGCGGGGGATGGCAGGCGCGCACATTGATTGCAAACCCAATGTCCGTTTATCCGGACTACAGGAAAATCCGCTCACTATGGATGGGGCCGGGACAGGACCCCTATGCCATCGAAATTGAGACCGAAGACGGAGTGGTAGGGTCATGCGTGAACTATGGTGGCGGCGCCTTTGCCTGCGCCGTAATAGATGAGCATTTCCGACGCTTTATTGTCGGTCAGGATCCCTTCAATATCGAGATGATCTGGGACCAGATGAACAGATCCACATTGCCGTACGGGCTGGGCGGTGTAACAAGCATGGCCATGGCCGGTGTGGATCTGGCCCTCTACGACCTTGTGGCCCGTGCCCTTAATATCCCCGTGTATAAGCTTATCGGCGGGCAGACGAAGGAATCCATCCCGTGTTATATAACAACGCATCCGGACTTCGCTGGAGACTGGAAGGGCAGGGGGTTCATGGGCGTTAAGGTTGCCGCCCCTTGGGGCATTGAAAGCGGGAGAGACGGGTTGAAGAAGATGGAAAAGCTCGTTGAAAATCTGCGCTCCGATCTGGGAGACGAGATGGAGCTGATGATCGACTGCTATCTTGCCTGGGACGTGGAATTCACCTGCCGTGTGGCGGAGAGGATTCGGAAGTATGATGTGAAATGGCTGGAAGATCCTCTGCAGAACGGCTGGGCGACGGATCAGAACCGCTATCTGCGTGAACGAATTGCCCCGATACAGCTTGCAACCGGAAATCTTGAATATCATGAAAAGGCATTCCACGACATCATATCACGCAGAGCGACGGACATAATCCAACCTGAAATTCAATGGGTAGGCGGGCTTACTCCCACCCGGCGTATTGCAACAATGGCCAAACCATACGATATGCAGGTGATACCTCATGGGGCATCCGTATATAATTATCATTTTGTAATATCGAACACCAATTCGGCATACGCCGAATTTCTTTCCACCGGAGAGGGCCGCGAACTGCACCCGATATTCGATACCATCATTGGAGAACCGTTGCCTGAGAACGGCCATATCCGGCTTGATCCATCCAAGCCGGGATTCGGTGTTGAACTAAACAGGGACAAGCTGAAGCCATACAGGAGATCTGACGCATGAACTCTGTATCAGATAAGGTCCGTTGCGCTGTTATAGGAGCGGGTTACTGGGGAACATTCGCCCATATACCGGCGATTATAGGCCACCCCAACGCATCGCTGGAAGCCATTCAGAACCGTGACCCGGCAAAGGCGGAAAAAGTCGCCCGTGATTTCAATGTGCCGCGCGGATTTACTGATGCTAATGAGTTGCTTGATGAGACCGAACTTGACGCGGTTATAGTCAGTTCGACCCCTAACATGCATTATGAGCACGCAGGCGCGGCCATTGAGCGCGGCCTTCACGTGCTCATAGAAAAACCCATGGCATTGAGGGTTAAAGAGGCAAGGGAGCTCTGTGAGCTTGCTGACAGGAAGGGTGTTGGACTTGTACTCAGTTCCCCCTGGCATTATACGCCGCACTCGGTCGAGGCGCGCCGGCTGATCCGCGAAGGGGAAATAGGGGAGATTAAGATGATCTCCATTCTAATGACTAATCCCGTGCATGACCTGCTCAAGGGTATAAATACCAAGCCCACCCACGATGATTCCGATACCTATCTAGAACCTGAACCCGGGTCATATGACGACCCTGATATAGCGGGTGGAGGACAGATATTCTGCCAGGTGACCCATCCTGCCGCATATCTTCCCTTTCTTACCGGGGCCCGGCCAAAGGAGGTCTTCTCGCATATGGATTATTACTCCATGTTCAGGGATCTCTACGATGTGTTGGCCATAAAGATGGATGATGACACGCTTGTAAGCCTTGCAAGCACCGGGGCGACGCCTCTTGAGGAAAGAAACTACGAGGTGCGGGTTTACGGTACCAGAGGGGTTTTATTCCTGGAGCTGTGGAAGGGGACCTTCTCAAGGATAGATTTCGGCAATCGCTGGGTGCATTATCCCGATCTCAAGTCTGATGAGCTTTATCCGGAGCAGGCCCCGGCAATCAATCTGATAGACTATGTGCTCGGCCGGAGCCCGAACGAGTCTCCCGGAACTCTTGGGCTAGCTGCCATAGAAATTGCGGAGGCCGCGCGTAAATCCTCGCATACAGGTGAAAACGAAATTCTGCGATGATACACAACAATACCATTGTGCTTAACGGCATTGCCTGGAATCACAGCCGTGCTGTGCCTCCGCTTATAGCCACGGCCCAGCGCTACGGGGAATTGAACCCCCATGTATCCGTAAAATGGGAAAAGCGGTCTCTTCATGAATTCGGACATGCCGATCTAGCCCAGTTGATGGCCCGATTCGACATGGTCATAATGGATCATCCGTGGGCAGGATTTGCCTCGAAGCGGGATATCCTTGTGCCTCTTCATGACAAATATCCCTCAGAATTTCTTCAAGATCTTTCATCGAATTCTACCGGCCCGTCATATGAAAGCTATTTGCATGAAGGCGTACTTCAGGCCCTTCCGGTCGACGGCGCGACACCGGCGGCGTGCAGAAGGCCCGACCTTCTGCCGGATGCTCCGGAAACATGGGATGACGTGCTGGCTCTTGCCCGCGAAGGCAGGGTTGTGATGCCCGGGTTCCATGTGGACGTATTGCTGAATTTCATGGGGCTTTGCGCCACACTTGCCGATGGCCGTACATGGACCGGCCTGGAACGCGTCGCGGAGGATGATGTAGCCCTGGAGGCCCTTGATCTGCTGAAAGAACTTGCTCCGCTTCTTCCCGAGGATGCCTGGAATATGAATCCTATAGCAGTATACGAGTCGCTTGCCGTCGGGGATCGTCTGGCTTACTGCCCGTTCGCTTATTCCTACAGCAATTATTCCCGCCGAGGTTTTTGTGCAAACCCCCTTGAATTTTCTGATACCGTGGCACTTCGAGGAAAGCATGGAAGGATACGTACAATAATCGGGGGAACCGGCATAGCATTGTCGCGGCGCTGCGGGCATGCGGAGGCCGCTCTGGATTACATGTCGTTTGTGGCATCAGGAACAATACAGGGGACTCTTTACGCCGAATGCGGCGGCCAGCCTGCGCACTTGTCGGCCTGGCAGGATGATGTTGTAAACGGACTTTCCATGAACTTTTTCAAGAATACACTTCCGACCATGGACCGATCCGTGGTGCGGCCCAGACACGACGGATCGATAGCCTTTCAGGAGAAGGCGGGTATTCCGATCGTCAGGTTTCTGCGGGAGGGAGGCAAGGCCGCAGATGCGCTTGATGAAGTCAACCGGCTTTATCGCGACACCAGGGTATCCTAAAAGGGAGGTAAATCGCGGTATGAATATAACGGTGTTTGTCCCATGTTACGTGGATGCCTGTTATCCCGGAGTGGGTATCGCCATGGTCGGACTTCTGGAAAGACTTGGCCATGATTTGAAATTCCACCCCGAATTGACCTGTTGCGGACAGCCCGCGTTCAACGCCGGTTGCTGGGATGAAGCCAGGAAGGTTGCGGCACGGAATGTTGACGTTCTTACAGACGCTGAGGCCGTGGTTGTCCCGTCCGGATCCTGTGCAGCCATGATGCGCAAATTCTATCCGGAACTTTTCCACGGTCATCCGCAGGAGTCCGAGGCAAGCGCAGTGGCTGGACGCTGTCACGAGTTGAGCTCGTTTATAGCGGATACGCTTGGAATAACGGATGTCGGCGCAAGCTTCCCCCATCGTGTTACCTTTCATGACGGATGTCACGGCATGCGCGAGCTCGGCATTAAAACCGCGCCGCGGAAACTGTTGGCCGATGTGAAAGGGCTTGAACTCATTGAGATGGAGGATTCCAACGTATGCTGCGGGTTCGGCGGAACGTTCGCAGTCAAGTTCCCATCCATATCAACGGCCATGGGGGAGACCAAGATAGGCACGGCGTCGGAAACCGGTGCCGAATACATCGTTTCCAACGACGTTAGCTGTCTAATGCATATTGGTGGATTGCTTAAACGCCGCAACGATCCATTGAAAACCATTCATCTTGCTGAAGTTCTGGTGCAAACATGACAAGTCCGGCGGATAAATTCACGGAAAAGTCCACCGTTGTGGCTGAAAACCTTGATCATCGCGCACGCATACGCGACGCAATGAAAAAATACGAGGGCACGCGCGGTGACGGTGTTCAGCGATTTAACGACTGGGAAGCGGCCAGGGATTCGGCCTCACGAATAAAGGGCAACGTAATTGGCCGTCTTAACCATTACCTTGAACAGTTTGTCGACCGCATCGAGGCTCGCGGCGCAAGGGTGCACTGGGCGGAAGACTCGGCTGAAGCCCGCAGGCATGTCCTGGATATACTGGGCAGGGCCGGCGCCAGACGGGTCATAAAATCAAAGGTTATGACCGGCGAGGAAATCAGTATCAACCATGCTCTGGAAAAAGCCGGTTATGAAGTGGTGGAATCGGATCTCGGCGAATTCATAGTGCAGTTGCGCAGGGAAGATCCCTATCATTTTGTTTTTCCTGCCATGCATCTTTCTAGAGGGGAGATCGGGGATCTATTCACAAAAGAGCTGAACACGCCGCATTCCTCCGAACCAGAAGAGTTGACCATGGTGGCGCGGCGGGAGTTGCGCAAGCGGTTCATGGAAGCCGACGCGGGAATCTGCGGGGCGAATTTCGCGGTGGCTGAAACGGGAATGATTTCCATAACTGAAAATGAGGGCAATGCCCGGTTGACCTGTGCGATGCCGCGCATACAGATAGCGCTGGTAGGCATTGAAAAGGTAATACCGCGCCTGGAGGATCTTGCGCTTTTCCTTCCAATGCTTGCCACATCGGGAACCGGACAAGCGCTGACCTGCTATAATTCGCTCTACGGTGGACCGCGCCTGCAGGATGAGGTTGACGGTCCTGAGGAGTTCCATATCGTCCTGCTGGACAACCGCCGAACGGTAGTGCTGGCGGATGAGGAGCAGCGCGACTCCCTGCACTGCATACGATGCGGCGCGTGCCTGAATGTTTGTCCCATTTACCGTAATATCGGGGGGCATTCCTATGGCGCAACCTATCAGGGACCGATAGGATCGGTTCTGACCCCTTATTTCAAAGGCCTGCGGGCGTGGAGTCATTTGGCTCATGCTTCATCACTGTGTGGCGCTTGCACCGAGATTTGCCCTGTCAAAATAGATCTTCACCATCATCTTCTTCAGACCCGCCGCAATGCCGTTTCAGTTCAGCCTGCGCGCAAGGCTCGATGGCCGTACGCCTGTTTTGCGTTTATGATGAATCGTCCCCGGATTTATGGGTTTGCGGTTCGCGTCATGCGGAGACTGCAGCACTGGCCTGTGGTGTCCGGGAGGAAATTATTGCGACCGTGGACAAAATCACGTGAATTGCCGGAAATAGCGCCAAGGTCATTCCGGGACTGGTGGAAGGAACGGGGGTAATAATGAGTTCCAGGGAATCCATAATGGCGAGAATACGTGAAGCTCTTGCCCCCTCAGGTCCTCCCCCGAAGCTGCCGGATCAGGAAACCGTGAATGCTGCTCTGCCGTCTGTCAAACCGGATATTGCTTCCATGCGCGAGGAATTCATAAACCAGTCCAATCAACTCCGCACCGAAGTCAGGGTATGCTCTGATTTTTCAGAGGCATCGGGCGCATTGAGGGAAATTGCCGTCGAAGGAGGCTGGGGCAGGGTTGCATTGCATAGAGGTCCCTCAGTTTCCAGGCTTTCCGATGCTTTTTCGTGTCCTGTCATGTGGACCGACAAGGACTATGAAAAGTCTGAGCTGGAGAAATGCGACGCCGGAGTTACAGAATGCGATGCATTGGTTGCGTCAACAGGTTCCATTCTGATTACGTCCAGGTCATGCGGCGGCAGGGCTTTATCAGTATTGCCCCCGCATCATGTGGTGGTGGCCGATGCCGGAAAGCTCATTCCGGATCTGTCCACGGCATTTGTAAATCTGAAGAAGACGTATGGAGCGGATATGCCCGGCTTCATATCGTTCATAACGGGCCCAAGTCGTACCGGGGATATTGAGCGTATACTTGTACTTGGCGCCCACGGTCCGCGTCGCTTGACCGTCCTGCTTATTGAAGATAGTCTGTAACCCTTGGAAAGGAGGTAGCTTGTCATGAAATATTCCTGCGCAGATTTTACATTCCCGCTTCTGGAGCACAACAAGGTTCTCGATCTGTTGCGTCTGTTGGAGTTTGACGCTGTGGACCTGGGGATTTTCGAGGA
>SLRP01000215.1 GCA_007130845.1 Kiritimatiellia bacterium
CATCCCCGGGGAATATCCAATACGTTTCACGGCCGGGACGTCTTCGCGTATGCTGCTGGCCAGATTGCCGCCGGCGCGGCGAAGCCGGATGATCTTGCCGATCCGGTCGACTCCTATATGATACCGTCATGGGCGGCGCCGGAATGCCGTCCGGACGGTCTGCACGGCCGTATTATCCACGTGGACCGTTTTGGAAATCTGATAACCGATATCGCCGGCGAAGACCTTGCAGACCATGCCGGGGAAAAGCCTTTTATACACGCCGGCGGGCACGTGATAAAGGGGTTGTCTCCGCATTACGCCGCCGGCTTTAAGGAGCGTCCGCTGGCGCTTATTAATTCATCCGGCATGCTTGAGATCGCTGTCAGGAATGGTTCGGCAAGGGAGATTACGGGAACGGGGCGCGGCAGCCCCGTAAAGGTTGTGTGGACAAGACAACAATAGAACACCGGAGAATCATGGCTACATCTGAAGAATTAATCGACCGCCCGGAATGGAAAAAACTTCAAGCTCATTTCAAGGAGATGAAGAACCGTCATCTGCGCGACCTGTTTTCGGAATATCCGGGGAGATCGGATGATTTCACGCTGGAAGCGGACGGAATCCTGTTGGATTACTCCAAGAACCGTATTACGCCGGAAACAATGAAACTACTGTTGGATCTGGCGAGGGAAAGCAGTGTGGCTGAAGCGCGCGATGCCATGTTTGCCGGTGAAAAAATCAACGAAACTGAAAACAGGGCCGTCCTTCATACGGCGCTTAGAAACATGTCCGATGAACCGGTGCATGTGGAAGATGAAGACGTGATGCCGGAGATCAGGGGGGTGCTTGACCGGATGAAGGATTTCTCTCAAGGGGTTCGATCGGGAGATTGGACAGGGTATACGGGGAAACGCATCCGCAACATTATCAACATCGGGATAGGCGGTTCCGATCTGGGTCCAGCCATGGCGCATGAGGCTTTGAGGCCCTTCAGTAAGCGTTCGTTTACCGTGCGCTTCGTATCCAACGTTGACGGAAGCCATTTGGCCGAAGCCCTGCGGGATATTGATCCGGCTGAAACCCTTTTTGTCATATGCTCCAAGACGTTCACCACGCAGGAAACGCTTACCAATGCGGACAGCGCAAAAGAATGGCTGTTGAACTCAATGAAGGATGAATCTGCGGTTGGCAGGCATTTCGTGGCGGTGTCGACCAATGCTGACAAGGTGAAGGAATTCGGCATTGATTCTGACAATATGTTCGAATTCGGGGATTGGGTAGGAGGCCGTTATTCCATGTGTTCGGCAATCGGCCTGTCATTGATGCTTGCCATTGGACCGGATAATTTCATGAATATGCTCGAAGGGTTTCATGCCATGGACCGTCATTTCAGGCAGACGCCGCCCGGCCTCAACATGCCGGTTGTGCTCGCATTACTGGGTGTCTGGTACAACAACTTCTTCGGCGCGGAAAGCCATGCCGTTCTGCCGTACGATCAGTATCTCAGCCGGTTGCCGGCATATCTCCAGCAGGCGGACATGGAGAGCAACGGAAAGTCCATCGACAAGCATGGCCACCGCGTAAGTTATCAGACGGGTCCGATAATATGGGGTGAACCCGGAACCAACGGCCAGCATGCATTTTATCAATTGCTGCATCAGGGCACCAAACTCGTTCCAGCCGACTTCATCGGTTTTGCGCGATCGCATAACCCCATGGGCGATCATCATGACAAACTCATGGCTAATTTCTTCGCCCAGACGGAAGCCCTTGCTTTCGGCAAGACGAAGGATGAGGTCCTGGCCGAGGGGGTCCCTGAAAAGCTTGTCCCTCACCGGGTTTTTGAAGGAAACCGTCCCACCAATACGATCCTTGCCCGGGAATTGACTCCATATGTTCTAGGGCAGCTGGTTGCGTTGTATGAGCACAAGATATTCGTGCAGGGCGTGATCTGGAACATCTACTCCTTTGATCAGTGGGGTGTGGAACTCGGCAAGGTCCTGGCAGGAAAGATTCTTCCGGAGCTGCAGGACGAGAATGCCAGGAAACTGACTCACGATCCGTCCACAAATGCATTGATCGAGCGTTACCGTGACTGGAGAACCCGGCTGGCTGATACCGGAACGTAGTAGCATAGTGGGTTGCCCGACATTTTTATCATGCGGTTCAGCGAGCGGCTTTTTCTTTGATCGTTTCATAAAACCTGCAATGATATCTTGTGTTGTACGTTAATGATGAAAGAGACCTGATCCGGCAGTTGCTGTTCAGCCATGCCGGCGGTATTGCCCTTTGAACGGGGGTCAGGGTTTTTGTGATCTATTCTGGAGTCTCATGAAAGCAATTGTGGAAAAACAAACTTCTTTTACGCTGACCGAATCGGATCTTCCTACACACTGGTATAACATACTACCCGATTTTTCAGAACCGCTTCCACCTCCCCTGCATCCGGGCACACGCGAACCGGTAACGCCTGAGGACCTTGCTCCGATATTTCCTGAAAACCTCATTGCGCAGGAAATGTCGCAGGAGCCCAGGATTGAAATTCCCGATGAAGTTCGGTCACTGTATTCCCTGTGGAGGCCTACGCCACTGATGAGGGCGCATCGTCTCGAGAAGGCTCTGCAGACTCCAGCGCACATCTATTACAAGTATGAAGGTGTAAGCCCGGTAGGGAGTCACAAACTCAACACTGCCCTGGCTCAGGCGTATTACAACCGCGAAGCCGGAATCAAGCGCTTGGCCACCGAAACAGGGGCAGGGCAGTGGGGCGCATCATTGGCTTTGGCCTGCCAGTTTTTCGGATTGGAATGCGTGGTTTACATGGTGAAGGTGAGCTATGAGCAGAAGCCCTATCGCAAGATGCTGATGCAGACTTGGGGTTCCACTGTTCATCCAAGCCCGAGCAATCATACCGCCTTCGGCAGAAAGATGCTGGAGGCCGAGCCTGATTGCCCCGGAAGCCTGGGAATAGCCATCAGCGAGGCTATCGAAGATACAGTGAACTCTGAACACACGCGTTATTCTCTGGGCAGTGTCCTCAACCACGTCTGCCTGCACCAGACGGTCATAGGACAGGAGTCAATCCGGCAGATGGAACTCGCCGGCGAGGAGCCGGACGTGGTGGTAGCCTGTGTCGGAGGAGGAAGCAACTTTGCCGGAATGGCTTTTCCATATCTTGAAAGGATGATCAAAGGGGAAAAGAAAACACGTGTAATCGCGGTTGAGCCTACTGCGTGTCCCACCCTTACCAGGGGTGAATTGCGCTATGATTTCGGAGACACCGCGGAAACCACGCCGTTGCTGCTTATGCATACTCTGGGACATGCGTTCATCCCTCCAGGCATACACGCGGGCGGCCTTAGATATCACGGCATGGCACCGTCGGTAAGCCACGCCCTCAAGCTGGGGCTCATTGAGGCGGCTGCCTATCCCCAGGATAAGGTATTCGAAAGCGCCGTGCTGTTCGCAAGGTCGGAAGGGATAGTGCCTGCTCCGGAGCCCGCGCACGCACTCAAGGCGGGCATTGACGAGGCCATGGCGGCGCGCGAGGCCGGAGAGGAACGGGTTATCCTGATCAACCTTTGCGGACACGGAATGCTTGATCTGGGAGCGTATGACCGGTACATGGCTGGTGAATTGATGGGATGAACTCCAGAACTGCCAAAATAGTAGTAACCCTTTTTTTCGCGGCGATCATACTGCTGTGTTTTGTCTTCACCTACGGGATTTCATCCTATCTGAAGTCGGAATCCGAGCGGACGGCGGGACTGATTCATCAATCCAGGTGCGTAGGCATAATACGCGCCGACACCATAATGGTCGAATATGAAGGAAGGACGGAAACCGTTCGCCTCATCGGTATCAGGGCGCCCGACACTGTCAGGGAGGATGCCGTTGACGGCCGGCGCGTGGCAGCGGTGTTCGCGCCGGGTTTTCTCATGGATGAAGGCGCCATTTCGCGCAACACACTGGCGGCATGGATTTTCATGAGAAGCCTGCGCCTTGTATTCCCTTACGGGCCGGATACCCGCGATGAAGAAGGCAGGCTGCTTGCGTACGCCGACCTGCACGGGATCGATATAGCCACCAAGCTGCTTCAGGGAGGGCAGCTATTCGCAACCGACGATAATCATCCCCGCATGGAACAGTACAAGGCTCTGGAGGATGATGCGCGCCTCAACAGACGCGGGTTATGGCGGGCGGCTTCAAGGCTTGATGAAGGATTGAGCAAGCCGTATGAATCCTGAAGTTTGTCCAATTACCGTTATTCCCCGATGAGTCATCTGCCCGGTATGTATTTGCAAATTTGAACGGATGCAGGTTTTCGGTGTATGCTTATGCAGTATAACCCTGACACTTTAAATAGGGAGGCTCGACATGCAGACACCACGACTCGACGGCCTTGCTTTGTCTGAACACGACGTGGACTTCATAGTTCGCACGGCCGAACCCGATGCCATTGACAGTGGCCGGCTGAAACGTCTTGTCCGCGAGGACAGCGATTTCAGGAAGGCAATGGTGGGCAGCGACAGGGTGTTCCGCAAGGTGATGCAGGATGACAATATCTTCGTAAGTATCTCAACACCCTTGTTTTTCGAGATTCTTCTCCGGCATGCGGAGAAGGATCTGAAGAAAACCGGCCATACCATGGAGGACGATCCTGGAGGCAGGGTTATAGTGTTTGACGCCGACCGCGTAGCTGATCTTCTGGACCGCGAATTTGTGCTTAACTATCTCGCCGATATGATGTCATCGTTTACACGAATCGAGCACCACAGTTTTCTTGTGAAAGTGCGGCCCGGAATTTATCGCAGGGTTAGATTCCATGACATGGATATCGACAGTCTAATGTCGTATTGCGACATGCTTGACGAGGAACACAGGTTTTTCATATACCGTCGTATTGCCGATGCATGCCTTTTCATGTTGGGCATATTCCCTGACTTCATAGAGCTGGATTATCGTTATCCCCACTCGGGAGGGTTGAGGCGGGCGCGGGTTCCCGGACACAGCCGGCGCAGTGTTCAGGAATATGAACAGGAAGGCCGTAAATTCTATAAATTGCTGGCAGAACATCCCATGGCGGAGAGGCTGGGGTTTACAGAACTGTTCGACATATTCAGGGAAAACATAGGGGTTGCCAAGAAGCCTTTGAATTTTGTGGCCCGCAACTATCTTCCATGCCGCAAACGCCGCCTGTTCGGGGTTAATCCGTCAGTCAACTGATCCGCATCGAGCCGGGATATGCTGTTTAAGGACCTGGTGCGGGGCGGTAAGGTATGCGTGTTCGCCGCATGCAACCTTGCATTATGGAATGCCTTTATATAAAATCCGCCATTATGTCGGAAAGAATAACCCCGCCGGTCGAAATGATGTGAATCCGACCTGCGCGATTCAAGTTTAAGGAATCCTGTATGAACCCTAGAGAACGTATACTTGCGACTTTGGACAGAAACAAGGTGGATCACCCGCCTGTGGATATATGGCACACCGGGGAGGTGGTCGAGTCACTGAAGAGCCATTTCGGGGTTGGGGATGAGTATGCAGTGTGGAGCAAGCTCGGCGTGGATAAGATTGTGTGGGTCTTCATGGAGTATCTCAGCGAATCCGGAGAGCACGTGGGATCCCAGGTTGGAGCGGGCGCTGAGTCGTCGACCACCCGGACAATGTGGGGTGTGCCGTTGAAGCCGATTCAATCCGGCGAGGCCTATTATGAAGAGTTCGGCGAGGCGCCGATGAAGGATTTTGAAACCAAGGAGGAGGTTGACGAATATCCATGGTGGCCGGATCCGGATCGTTTTGACTATGACGGCGCTGACCGTGCGGCACGCAAGGCGGTGAAAGAGTATGCGGTAATCGGTCCATGGGTGTCATTCTTCGAGCTCTACTGCCAGTTGAGGGGACTGGAGCAGTCAATGATAGATCTGGCCCTTGACCCTGATCTTGTCGACATTATTCTTGACCGACTTGAAGAAGTCCAGACTGAAATGATGAAACGCTTCTTCAAGCGTTCCGGCGACGCGCTGGATCTTGTTTTCATAAGCGATGATATAGCCGGGCAAAGCAATCTTCTCATGTCTCCGGACTCATGGCGCAGGCACCTTAAGCCGCGCATGGAGCGCTGGTGTAAGCTAATCCACGATCACGGCCTCAAGGTGTTTTACCATACCGACGGCGCTGCAGAGGCATTGATAGAACCGCTTATAGAGTGCGGTATTGATGTACTGAATCCGATTCAGCATGTCTGTCCGGGCATGGATCCGGATATCCTGAAACAGAAATACGGGGAACGGATAATCTTCCACGGCGGCGTGGACAATCAGAAAGTTCTTCCTTTCGGAACTCCTGATGACGTACGCGAGGAAGTCCGCATGCTAAAGCGTACATTAGGCGCCGGGGATGAAGGGTTCATCTGTTCATCTTGCCACAACATACAGGCCGGAACCCCGGTGGAGAATATCCTGGCGA
>SLRP01000058.1 GCA_007130845.1 Kiritimatiellia bacterium
CCCGGTAACTATTACAAGAGCTGTTACCCAGTAGCGTGTAACCCGGCTAAAAAGAGCCATTCCAGCGCATGTGAAAAAAACCGTTGTGAAACCGATATTCCATCCCGTAAGGATGAGCCAGTCATTGAGGTGCCTGGGGTAGGACAGCTCAGCGAGATATGATTTCTCGTGGGATTCCAGGATGTTTTTCAAGGGTATGTCAGCAAGCGCAAGAAGGACCGCCACTGACACTCCAAGGATGCAGGCATACGTAATTCTGTTCACATCCCACGATGAATGAGGAATGAATCCGGCAAGGCCGCCTTGGCGCCCCCAGGCTATAACCGTCCCCATTGCCAGCATGAGCACAATATAGGCAAAGGCAATCATGGGCCATACTGGAGGATCAAACGGGCCTTGAATAATCCTGGGTGCGCTGACGATGGTGAAAATAATCGCCCAGGGTAACGATTGGTACAGAACTTTTTCCTGAAGAAAATCCCGCATTTAAAGACCGCCAAACAATTACCTTCGCAGTGCCATGATGAATACCTTGAAATAATGTGGAATTGCTACTTATTATCAGCATTTTTCTTGCTGGTTATTCCCGCAATATGAAGGATATCACTTCCTGACGGCGACTGGAATACACGCAACCCGAATTGCGGTACAACAGCAAGGATATGATCAAATATATCCGATTGTACCCCCTCATGCGCAATCCATCCCGTGTCGCTGGTAAATGCATATATTTCGATTGGAAGGCCTGAAGAGGTGGGTTGAAGCTGGCGTACTATCATTATCAAGTTCTGGTTGATTCCTGTGTGCGATTTAAGATAGGCCACGAGATATGCCCTGAATGTGCCAATATTGGTGAGGCGACGCCCGTTGACCGGAGACTCCGGATCTACGCCGTGTTCTCGGTTGAATTTGTCGATTTCAGTGAGTTTGTCTTGAATATAGTCAGTCAACAACTGGGCCTTGCGAAGATTGTCGATGTCTTCGTCATTAAGAAAATGGATGGTGCTCATGTCTATGAAGAGGCTTCGTTTGATGCGTCGCCCGCCGGCTTCCGTCATGCCGCGCCAATTCTTGAATGAATCGCTGATCAATGCATAGGTGGGAATGGTAGTGATGGTCTGGTCCCAGTTTCGGACCTTTACCGTTGTCAGAGAAACCTCAATGACATCGCCGTCTGCATCGTATTTTGACATTTCCAGCCAATCCCCGACTGCGAGCATCCGGTTGGCTGAAAGCTGTACGCCTGCCACGAACCCCAGGATGGGATCCTTGAATACCAGCATCAGCACGGCTGTCATGGCTCCCATTCCACTGAGCAGTAGAGCGGGGGATTTACCGAGAAGCAGTGCCAGAGTCAATATCAGCAGAATAAGCACGGTGATGAGCTTTATTACCTGTACAAAACTTCTGATGGGAATCTGTCCGGAGAAAGGCAGTGTCCTGTATATGGCTACTATACCGTCCAAAACCGCATGAATTGTCCACATGCCGAAAAACAGTATCCATAGATGAGCAATAGATTGAAGGACATTCCCTGCGGCAGCCATTCCGGATTCGGGCCCCATCCAAACGTCGGCGAGGGCATGTGCCGCCACACCCGGAGCCATTGCGGCCAGCCGGTTGAAAACCCCGCACGCTACGAACATGCTGTCCCATGTGTTTGATGTGCGTTTCACCAGTGCCGGAATTATCCGCCCTGCAACAGGTTTGAGCAGGGCATAGAGCATGCCCGCAATAAGGAGAATAACAGTAATGGTTGCCAAGGGCTCGACCGCATCCGTATTCCAGCCGGTCAGCTCTGTCAGCATCCGTCCAGGGTGTATGGCGTGTTCTTCCATGTAACCCCGCATTATTATCAGAATTCTGGCCGGGTCAAGAATCCTCATATCGAGATTGGAATATGAGACATGATACCCGTCAGGGTTCGCTTCGAATGATCATGCATGGAATCGACATTGAACTCCCGTATTTTTCCTGCCTGATTGTGAGTAGGATCTTCAATGGATGTTGTTCGTTGAAATTCAGGATACATTCACTTAACATGCGGTATGCTGACGATCTGGGTCTGTGTCCTTTTATGGCAAAGACTTCACTGCAGTCTTGTTTATGATGGAGAGTGTATTTCATGAGTGGGAATGAGCCGGTTGAATGGCCTGTGAACGGTGTTCTGGATCTTCACCTGTTCAGACCCTCGGAGGTGGGGGCCCTTGTGCCCGAATATCTTGAAGAGTGCCGGAAGAAGGATATTCTTGAAGTACGCATTATCCATGGCAAAGGAACCGGCCGGCTTCGCGAATCCGTGCATGCGGTTCTGAAGCGGACACCTGGAATCGAAGCTTTCCGCGTGGCGCCGGCCGAGGCAGGAGGCTGGGGCGCAACTGTTGTTATGTTGAAGGAATAAACGCGCAATCGGATGGAACGGTCGATATGAGTGGAATTATAGAGTGCATACGGGGAAACATAGCTGATCAGCCGGATATTGTAGCGGTTGTAAACGCTGCGAACCTGGAGTTGATGCCGGGCGGCGGAGTGGCGGGAGCCATTCATTCAGCGGCAGGGCCGGACCTGGCGGAGGAGTGCAGGCCCCTGGCTCCGATTCAACCCGGACAGGCTGTCATTACTGGAGGCCACCGGTTGCCTAACCGATACGTAATACATTGCCTGGGGCCTGTATATGGAAGGGATGAACCATCCGACAAGCTGCTGGCTGATTGTTATCGAAATGCATTGAAACTTTCGGAAGATCATGGAATAGAGTCTGTCGCATTTCCAGCCATATCCACCGGGGCATTCGGGTATCCAATGGAAGATGCGACGCTAATTGCCATTCGGACTGTACGTCACGAAACTGCCAAACTCTCGAGCATAGATCTCGTGCGGTTTGTCCTGTTCAGCAACGCTGATAAGGCAATTTACGATCGTGTGCTGATGACGGGTTGAACGAACAGGAGATATCACCATGTTCCGATTCGATATTCCGTCTTTTGAACACAGAAGGAGCCGGCATGGAGCTTGTTGATAAGGTTGTTCATGCATTGCGGTGTTCAAAGGGTTTTGTTGCCCATGACGATGCAGGGGAATCAGTGCGGCGCGTTCCTGCCCCGGAATTTACGCATGAATTTCTTGGTGTCAGAGAATATTGGGGCTCGCAGATGTCTGTGGCGGTGGTGCGCGGTGATAAGGTTGATCACGACGACGTCCCCGGGCAGGCTGAAGATTTCTACCGTTTCGGCAATGCGTTGCTGCCGTTGTCCGGAAATCTTCAGGTGCGTTACGGAGGGCTGAACGCTGGTAGGGTTAAACTGGGGTCGTTTGGTCTAATGATATATGTTTTCGAGCATGGCTGCGGGAGCAGGACAGCTGACAAGATAAGATCGTGCCGGCACGGTTCGATGAAAGAAAAGGACTATGTCCGATGCTGGGTGCTTGACGGATATTGCCGCCGTGTAATCACTCACCGTGGAGTCCCGTTTGGCATGTTCCCCGGCAAGAGATTTCTGCGGTCATTGTTGATATGAAACAGTTTGAAAGCGGTTATAAGTTTTTCCCACAGCTTCTCAACCCTGTTGTCATAATATGCGCGCCAGTGAGAAATCGGGAATTAGATCGCAGTTGGAACTGTCTCACGGTATTTGCAAGATGGCGTGGCCCGAATATATACGGCTCTTTAAGCTAATCAACGGGCGGATGCACTTTTCGGGCGCAACGCGAAAAAGGTTTCGTATATTGCATCTCCAATTCCATTGAGGCGGAGCTGGCAGCTATCCAGGTACTCATGGAGCCCGTCGGCAATTATTTCATCTATTCCTGCATACATCAGGTCCGACCTTAGTTGTCCCAATCGCTGCTCCGGAATGTTCTGAAACATCCCCTCCCGCGAACCGGTAATGGATCTCAATGATCCTTCCGCAAGATTAAGGCAATGCAGAACCGCCCGTGGAAATTGTCTGTCCAGAAGCAGGAATTCCGCTATGTAGTTGGGATTGATCTCCCCGTATTTCTGTCTGTACATTTCCAGGGCGCTGGCTGATCGCAGCACGGCGGCCCATTGTATGTCGTCTACTGACATTCCTACATGGTCGACGGAAGGCAGCAGTGCGAAATATTTGACATCCAGCAAACGGGTTGTCTTATCCGCTCGTTCAATGGCTCTTCCCAACCGTGAAAAATGCCATGCTTCTCCGTGCGTCATAGCAGCCTCAGTCAAACCCTGAAAAAGAAGAGATCCCAATTTCATGCGCGTATAAAATTCATGGGGCGATTCCAAGACTTCCGGATCATGCGCGGCCCGATTTACGTATAGATACATGCGATTGATTTGTTCCCACATTTCCGTGGTAATGGTTGAGCGTATGGTGCGAGCATTTTCCCTGGCAGCATTCAAACAAGAAAGGATTGAATTCGGGTTTTGGCGCTCAAAAGCCAAAAACCGGATCACATTTTCCTGGCTTGCATTGTCATAACCTGAATCAAATACAGTATTATCCCCCATTATGGTCACCAAGGGTCGCCACTGTGTATTTTCTTCTCCGTACATATCAAGAGTCATATGTAAATTGACCTCAATGGAGCGGGCGACATTTTCTGCGCGTTCAATATAACGCCCGATCCAGTATATGGAATTAGCTACACGACTTAACATATGAGGCCCTTTAATGTGCCAATACCCATGTATCCTTGCTTCCTCCTCCCTGAGAGGAGTTTACGATAAGGGAGTTTTTTCTCAATGCCACCCTGGTAAGCCCTCCGGGTATGACATATATATTCTTTCCGTATATTATATAAGGGCGGAGGTCCACATGCCTCCCTTCAAAGTGTTCATTTACTATGACCGGGGCGCGCGAAAGTGCAAGTGTAGGTTGTGCAATGTAATTACGGGGCTCCCGTCTTATCCGGTCGGCAAATTCCTTCCTGTCCGATTCAGTGGAATGCGGCCCCACAAGCATGCCGTAACCCCCTGATTCGTTGACAGATTTTATCACCAGTTCGTCAAGGTGTTCCAGGACATATGCCCGATCGTCATCCTCCCCGCATATATAAGTTGGAACATTGGGAAGCATTATGTCCTGATCAAGATAATATTTTACGATGCGCGGAACATATGCGTATACGGCCTTATCATCTGCGACACCTGTGCCGGGCGCATTCGCAATAGCCACTCGGCCTTCCTTGTAGACTTTGAACATGCCAGGCACTCCAAGCATGGAATCTGAACGAAAAACTTCCGGATCAAGAAAGTCATCATCTATACGTCGATATAAAACATCGACCCTTTTAAGTCCTTCTGTGGTTCGCATGCATACAAATCCGTTGTCGACAACCAGGTCACGGCCTTCCACAAGTTCAACACCCATTTGTTGTGCAAGATATGCGTGCTCGAAATAGGCGGAATTGAAAGGTCCGGCGGTCAGAACCGCCACTGTCGGAGATGGCTGGACTTCCGTCACAAGGTATTTGAGTGATTCCAGGAGATGACTGGGATAGCCCGCTACCGCGCGAACAGGTAAAGTTTGAAGCACTCTCGGGAACGTTCGTTTCAATACCTGTCTATTTGCCAGGACATATGAAACCCCGGATGGACAACGAAGATTGTCTTCCAGTACATAGAAGCATCCATCCTTGTCCCGGACAAGATCCGTTCCCGTGATATGGCACCAAATGCCTCTTTGGGGCGACAAACCCAGGCACTCTGGCCGGTAGCTTGAAGCGCTCATGACCAAATTGCTTGGAATTACCCCGTCACTAAGGATCTTCTGGTCATTATAGACGTCTTCTATGAACAGGTTTAACGCCTCGATACGTTGTCTGAGACCTCTGTCTATGTATGACCATTCATTTGAGGGGATTATTCGCGGAATGATATCAAATGGGAATATGCGTTCCGTGCCGCCATCCGCTCCGTATACATTGAAGGTAATCCCCATCTGCATCAGAGCCTGTTCCGCAGCGGCCTGACGGCGAATGATTTCTCCCTTTGACAGGGAATGAATTCTGTTTACAAGAGGCTCAACGCCATGGCGAGGTATGCCACCGTCTTCGAAGAGTTCGTCGTAGAAACCTGCCGTATCATATTTATCAAATCGCATGATTGCCCAATATATCACAAATACAGGATATTTTTAACTGAAAATTTACAGGGCGGCCATAGATGCGTATTTCCGGCAATGAACGCTGTTGCATTCATCAGATGCGGGTTTGCCTGCATGTCAAATGGACAAAACGGAGTTTCTCTACGACAGGCGGCGCGATAATAACCGGAGCCATATCAAGAAGTCCGAGTGTACGGCTCATTTCATTCAGTGCTGTCCCCATTTTTTGAAAACGGTATGCCATCCAATCAAAGTCATTATCCTTAAACCATGGTTCATCAAGCAATCCCACCTGCACGGCTGTTTCAAGAGCGCTTACCATATCCA
>SLRP01000125.1 GCA_007130845.1 Kiritimatiellia bacterium
CGGATACTTTCAATGCGGCAGGACGTGATCTGGCGCAAGAAGATGGCCCGTTATATCCCCGCCGATACTCCCGTAAAGATACTTGACCTTGCAACAGGCACCGGCGATCAACTCATATTCCTCGCCAAAAGGCGCAGGAATATATCGTCCGGCATAGGTGTGGATATGGCGGAGAAAATGATTGAAATTGGAAATGAAAAAATTCGTGAAAAGGGTTTGGAGTCCCGGTTTGAACTTCAGAAAGGCAATGCCACCGATCTTCCATTCGACAACGATACATTTGATGTTGCAACCATTTCATTTGGAATCCGAAACGTAAATGATGTCGAAAGATCACTTTCGGAGATGCGCCGAATTCTCAAACCCGGAGGAAAGGCCTTGATTTTGGAATTTTCCATCCCTGAAAACCGTGTTATTCGGAGCCTTTATATGCTATATTTCAGGCACGTACTGCCAAGGATAGGCGGCCTGATATCTGGTGATTCCCAAGCATACCGCTATCTTAATCAGACCGTGGAGACATTTCCATACGGCAAGGCCTTCTGCGATTTGATGGAAAATGCGGGATTTACCAGCGTGGAGGCACGGCCTTTATCGTTCGGAATAGCGTCTGTTTACAAGGGCGAAAAGTAGAAATGGTCAATCAGGCATCAACGGCAACCATGGATGGCACGCAGCTTTCAACCGAAAAGGTTGCGCCGCGTTTGCTTGTCGAGATCCGGCGCGCATTGAATGAAGCCTGTGCTGGAAAAACTCCGGAGTCAGGGGATAAACGGATTATAAGGGCATCGGTTGAAATAAGCCGAATTGAACCCTTGACGTGGCTGAACGCCCAGGAGCTTTGCGAAAGGATATACTGGTCCGGAAGGGAGCATGAATACGAAATCGCCGGTGTGGGAACAACGGATATTGTCGAGGAGCAGGACGTTTCGTCGATTGAGGACCTGATTGCGGTCATATCACACCGTATTGATAACGCGGTGGGTGATGTCCGGTATTTCGGAGGTATTCAGTTTAATGATTCGCGGAAGAAAGAAGACTGCTGGCGCAGTTTCGGCCCCTGGAGATTCGTGGTTCCCCGGTTCGAGGTGTCTCGAATCGAAGGCCGCACCTTCATTGCATGCAACGTGGACTATGGCAGGGATGCGGCGCGCTCGGACACCGATTGGCTTGATGAGATTGGTAGTATAGCGCGCATAGATGTAAAGCTTGACGGGAAACTGCCTACTCCCCTCGAGCGTGCCGATAGTCCCGACCGTTCAGGCTGGGACGCCAATATCCAGCATGCGTTCGATTCATTCGACAGGGGGGAACTTGAAAAAATCGTTCTTGCCCGCCGGTCTTCCTTCAAGTTCGGAGAACAACTAAACCCTGTTTCCCTGCTGAAGCGCCTCAAGACTTCAACACCTGATTGTTTCCATTTCTGCTTCATGCCGGATCATACGGCCGCTTTCATAGGCGCGTCTCCCGAACGGCTCTATAAGAGATCAGGGCGCTCGATTTGGAGCGAGGCGGTTGCGGGAACCCGTCCGCGTTCCGATGAAGATGAAGCGGACAGGCAATTCGCCATGGAACTGCTGAACAGTGAAAAGGATCTGCGTGAACATAACTATGTGCGGGACTCCATACGCAATGTTCTGGAACCTGTCTGCACTGATATTTCCGTGGACTCGCACGCCTCATTGCTTCGCCTTGCGCGCGGCCAGCACCTGTTTACAGGTTTCAAGGCGGAACTGAAACCGGTAACAGGAGATGACCGGCTTCTGCGGCTTCTTCACCCAACGCCGGCTCTTGGCGGATGCCCAACAAGCCGGGCCGTGGCTGTTATCGACGATGTGGAGCCATTTGAACGGGGCTGGTATGGCGGACCGGTTGGATGGATAGCCCGGAATCGTGTGGAATTCGCTGTAGCCATCCGTTCAGGCCTGGTTGCTCCGTGCAACCTTTCAATCTATTCAGGAGCAGGCATAGTTCAGGGTTCAACTCCTGACCAGGAATGGGACGAGATAGAACACAAGATTTCCGATTTCATAAACCTTTTGACGAACACATGAATGACCGGTTCGATAATTTGAATTATATATGGGCCGGATTGATGGTTGATGAGCTTGTAAGGAACGGTGCCGAGTGCTTCTGCATGGCATCGGGATCCAGATCCGCTCCGCTGGCATTGGCCATGGCAAGGCATCCTTCGATTCATCCGGTTATTCATTGTGATGAAAGAGCAACTGCTTTCTTTGCATTGGGTCATGCCCGAGCGACCGGCAGGCCGGCCGTGTGGGTTACAACATCCGGCACGGCGGTGGCAAACGGCCTGCCGGCTGTTATCGAGGCATCCCAGGATCGCGTTCCACTTATCCTTATTACGGCTGACCGCCCGCCGGAAATGCGCGATTGCGGCTCGAATCAGACCATCGACCAGGTCAACCTGTTTGGCCGGTATTCCCGATGGCAGTTCGATATGCCCTGTCCTGATACTGATATTCCCGCTGAAATGATTCTGACAACCGTGGACCAGGCTTATTACCGCGCAACCCGATCTCCGGCGGGACCTGTTCATATAAACTGCATGTTCCGTGAGCCTCTGGCTCCTGAGCCGGATGGAGGCGATTATCACGTTTACATGGACTCATTGAGATCATGGAGATCGAGCGGCGGGCCTTTTACCCGGTACTCTCAGTCTGTATCTTTTCCTGAAGATCGCGTACTGGATATGGTGTTGAAGGAGGCTGAAGAAGCCGGGCGCGGTATTATAGTGCTTGGAAAGCTGGAATGGGAGGGTGAACGTGAATCAGTCCGGGCCCTGCTTGGCCGGATATCCTGGCCTGTGCTGGCCGATGTTACATCCGGGTTCAGGCTTGGCTGCGATCTGGAAAACATAATCCCATATTACGACCACATTCTACTGGATGCTAATATGTGTGACGAGCTTAAACCCGACTTTATATGGCATATCGGGGGCGCTGTTACATCTAAACGCCTGCAGGAATTTATTCGAGACAGCGGCGCAACGTACATTGTTATGAAAAATCATCCGCTGCGTCAGGACCCGTATCACAAAGCGGAGTATTCGCTGGAAACCGATCCTTCTTCCGTGTCTACGCTTATGAACCAAAGAGAAATATCCTTTTCCAATTGCTCTACTCTGAATGCATGGAAGACAGCCTCCGGCAAAATCAACGAAACCGTAACCGGGTATTTATCAAATGACGGCCCGCCTAACGAGCCATCGGTCGCCCGTTCCATATCAACCACTATTCCTGCGGATCACGGATTGTTCATGGCCAACAGCATGCCGATTCGCGACATGGATATGTATGCCGGATTCTCAGATGATGGACCTTCTGTGGCGGCAAACCGCGGCGCTAGCGGGATAGACGGTATAATTTCCACCGCGGCAGGATATACCTCCGGGCTAGGAGCTCCCGTCACATTGTTAATCGGCGATCTGGCATTTATACATGATATGGCATCGTTAAGGCTCCTGAAAGAGCTGAACCTTGACATTACTGTTGTACTGCTGAACAACAACGGAGGGGCTATATTTTCATTTCTTCCGGTAGCGGCGTTTGGCAAGGAGTTTGAAACCTGTTTCGGGACTCCGCACGATTTGACCTTCGAACATGCCGCGCGCCTTTTTGCCCTGACATATCATAATCCGGCTTCCCAGAAGGAGTTTGATGAGGTATATCGGAAGGCCGTTCATGAGAAGGGTCCGCGCCTTATCGAAGTCAATACTACCCGTCCGGAAAATTTGGACGTTCATCAGGCCATCCGGAAACATGTGATACAAGCCCTTGAGGAAGGATGACCTCCTTGTGAGCAGCAGTCTGCATGTGTCGGCCTTTGGGGATCCGGAAAATCCCCCGGTTTTTTTTCTTCACGGCTTCATGGGATCCGGACAGGATTGGGCCGAAACCGCAGACCTGCTGACTGATTCATTCCACTGCCTGCTGGTAGATCTTCCCGGACACGGGAAGACCGGGCCGATGGATAATGATCAGCTATACACCGTGCCTGGATGCGCCAAGGCTGTCATTGAAACAATTGAGGCCAATAATATCAATTCAGAGGTCGGCGCCATGGCAAGGGCAGGAGTGGTTGGTTATTCTATGGGCGGACGCATTGCCCTTTATATATCTATTTATCACCCTGAAAAATGCAAAGCGGTTATCACAGAGTCGGCTTCCCCAGGACTGATACATGAAAATGACAGGGAATCCCGCGCTGAATCCGACGAGCGCTGGGCCGCTGTGTTTGAACAGCGCGGCATTACGGAGGCAGTCGGTGAATGGTATGCCCAGCCACTTTTTTCCAGCCTTCGAGCCCGCCAGGAATTGTATAGCCGGATAGTAAGCAGACGTTGCAGGAATAATCCGAAGGAGATGGCACGGGTTATGCGGGGCATGAGCATTGCCGGACAGGAATCTCTTTGGAATTCCCTGCCGGATTTGTCAATTCCGGTCCTTGCCATTTCCGGAGGCATGGACAGAAAGTATATCCGGGTTGCCGGAGAAATGGCGGGCTTGTCCCCGATGATTCAAACCGCTATCGTAAGCGGAGCTGGCCATAATGCCCATATGGAAGATCCTGAGGCAGTGGCAGGGTATACACGTTCCTTTTTTAAGAAAATAATGAGGTGATTATGCAGGCAATACAGTGGACCGAAGCTGGATCCTATACGGATATCAAATATCACAAGGCCGAAGGAATAGCCAAGATAACCATTAACAGGCCGGAAGTTCGAAATGCATTCCGCCCTGTAACTGTTATGGAAATGTCGCATGCATTGAATGATGCCCGCGATGACGAAGCAACAGGGGTAATCATTCTTACCGGAGAGGGGGAAAAGGCATTTTGTTCCGGGGGCGATCAACGTGTGCGCGGTGACGCAGGCTACAAGGATGAAAAGGGTACGGCTCGGCTGAATGTCTTGGATTTCCAGCGTCAAATCCGGACATGTCCAAAGCCGGTGATCGCAATGGTTGCGGGCTACGCGATAGGCGGAGGGCATGTCCTGCACGTCATGTGCGATCTGACAATCGCCGCGGATAACGCAATATTCGGGCAGACCGGTCCAAAGGTGGGCTCATTTGACGGCGGGTATGGATCTTCCTATCTTGCCCGTATTGTAGGGCAGAAGAAGGCCCGCGAAATCTGGTATCTTTGCCGTCAATACAGCGCACAGGAAGCTCTGGAAATGGGCCTGGTCAATAAGGTAGTTTCTTACAAACTTCTGGAGACGGAAACCGTTCAGTGGTGCAGGGAAATACTGGCTCATTCGCCTTTGGCAATTCGGTGTCTTAAATCAGCGTTCAATGCTGATTGTGATGGACAGGCGGGTTTACAGGAACTGGCCGGTAATGCGACCCTGCTATACTATATGTCGGAAGAGGGACAGGAGGGCCGGGACGCATATCTTGAAAAACGCAAGCCTGATTTTGGAAAATTCCCTAAAAGACCGTAATAAAGAGTCTGGGTTGTGCCGGTCGACAGGCCCCGTTCATGTTCGGGGCCCATGACATGAGTATCCGGCAGACCGGGCTATTTACCATCAAAACTCATGCAGTATCACATACCTTCAAAAACACGATGACTGAACATCAACATCCGGAAAGAAGGAGCGTATCTCTGCATGTATGGGTGCTTGCCTCAAGGCCAAAAACATTGTGGGCTGGAATTGCACCGGTGTTTATAGGCACCGCAATGGCATGGAGGGATGAGGGATTTCATATTGCCGCAGCCGTTGCCGCGCTTTCAGGGGCATTGTTGATTCAGATTGGAACGAATTACTGGAACGATTACGCCGACTTTAAGAAAGGCGCTGATACCCATGAGCGGATTGGACCTGTTCGCGCTACCCAGGCCGGACTGGTATCGCCTGAAGCAATGAAGGCCGCGGCATGTCTGACCTTTTCCCTTGCGGCAATTGTCGGTATTTATCTCGTATGGAGGGGCGGCTGGCCGATGTCAATCATTGTTGTCCTGTCGATAATATCAGGCTTTCTCTATACATCGGGTCCGTATCCTCTTGCATATCGAGGGCTTGGGGAAGTGTTTGTGTTGATTTTTTTCGGGCCTGTTGCCGTCGGCGGTACATATTATGTTCAGGCCCTTGATCTCCATGGTCTGGTTATTCTTGGCGGGCTTGCTCCCGGCTTGCTCTCGTGCGGAATTCTAACCGTTAACAACCTGAGGGATGCGGATCAGGATGCCGCGGCCGACAAGAAAACTCTGGTTGTTCGATTCGGAAAGGGTTTTGCCAGAGCAGAATATGTATTTTGCCTTGCGGGCGCGGCTGTTATTCCCCTTGCGTTGATTTCGGCTGATCAGCGCCCTGTGCTGGCTGTTGTTCCCTTGCTTATGGTTCCGGCGGCATGGAGTTCCGTCCGAGTCATCA
>SLRP01000222.1 GCA_007130845.1 Kiritimatiellia bacterium
AAACTTCAGTCGACCGTAAATGAGAACGAAATAGATTTCCCCGCAGTCGTATCCGGTCTGAAAGAGTCAGGATATTCGGGGTTCATCTGTCTTGAGTATGTGTGGGTTGACTGGGAAGGCTGCAATCGGACCGACAACATTTCGGAAACTCTGCTGCTGAAAAGGCATCTGCAGAGCCTTGTTTCAGCAGGATAAACGTCAATAAATCTCCAGTTGGCGTATGAGATGTTCGATGAGGGGGCGGACCTGACCGGTATATTCGGTCCATTGTCTCTGTGCTTCCCGCATGAAGAAGGAGCGTTTTTCTTCACTGCGTCCCTCGTCCAGTGCGATCATCTCTCTTCGACGAACCTCGTTAAGGCTTGATTGCCGCCTTTCCCTTTCTTCCATGATTAATTTCATTCGCCTGTATAGCTCCATTCCGGCGCCAGCCTGCTGACTGCCTATACGTCCGGCATTGCGATATTCCTGAATCGATCGTCGAAATGCGGCGATGTCGTTTTCAAGCTCCGGGTATTCGGCATCCAGAGGGCTAAAAAGTTTTTCGGATAAACGGATTGCGCTGTTACTAAGATGGGAAATGTCATTGGAATGGGGAAAGTCGGCTTTATCATATTCTAGCACTTCCGGGCGAAGCCGGTACATAGGCCCCTCTGACTCCCAGGCCACGTAAAAACCCAATGCCAGCAGGGCCGCAAGGATGACTGATATTTTTTTCAATCTAACCACCTTGTGTCATGAGATTTGAAGGTCATGACAGAGATTTTCTTGCCTGATCGATGTCCTTTGCTATTTGAGCCTTCAACAAATCATCGTTGGGAAACCGTTGATTCCCCCGCAATTTATCCATGAAAAATACTTCAATTTCCTTGCCGTAAAGGTCAATGCTTATATCGAAAAAATGCGCCTCAAGAACATGTTCCTCATTCTGGCCGCTGGATGACGGCCTTTTGCCCAGATACGCCGCTCCTTTGTAATTAGCCCCGTCAATTTCAGAAATCACCGCATATACTCCTGATGGGGGCCTGACTTCGTCATACAATCGGATATTAGCCGTTGGAAACCCTAGTTCACGTCCGATGCGGCGGCCATGAGTGACTGTCCCAAGCATACTGAACGGCCGTCCAAGCATTGACTCGGTATCTTCCAGTTGTCCATGTTCGACGGCTTGTCTTATCCGCGTGCTGGATATGGGAGCCCCATTCCATGATACGGCGTCCGGAACGATCACTTCCAAGCCGTGCTTCGAGGCCAATTCCCGCATCAGATCGGTGTTACCTCGAGCCCGGTGCCCGAAGGTCCAATTCGGTCCTACAATGATCGCCTTGAGTGAGGGCGCCGCCTCGCAGAGTTGCTCTACGAATTGTTCAGGTTCAATGCGCGAGAACTCAAGGGTAAACGGGACAAGGACACAGCCTTCAACCCCAAGTCCATGGAGAATCCTCAATTTATGCGCTGTGGAAGTCAGCAGTCTGGGAGTGGAGTCCGGGAGAAGCACGCGTGATGGATGCGGATCGAAGGTCAGGGTAAATGCCGTCCCTTTCATTGCCTTTGCACGGTTTTCCGCTGCGCGTATCAGCTTCTGATGGCCTTTGTGCACGCCGTCGAAAGCGCCCGCCGCCATGGCTATAGGCCTTGAAATACTTGAAAGCTCATCCAATGTACGCAGCAATTTCATTTGCAACAGGCACGCATCTAGGATTCAGATTTGATCTTGTGAATGGGGATCACTCGTTTACCGAGTTCCTCCAGGCTGAACTGCAGGATAGCGTCCAGCGTCTCGGCTTCAGCAATCTTAAAATGTCCACTCTGTGTGCGGCGTAACTGTGACAGGTGAGCCCCGCACCCAAGCGCCTCTCCCACGTCCGCGCACAAGGTGCGCACATATGTTCCCTTTGTGCAGCGCAACCGGAAGGTCACATCTGGATTTTCATATTCAAGTGCCTTGAACTCGAATATATGAAGCAGGCGTGATTTGCGCTCCACAACCTGCCCGCGGCGCGCAAGCTTGTACAGTGGCACTCCGTCTTTCTTTATGGCGGAAAGCATGGGAGGTGTTTGTACAAGGTCGCCTTCCCACCGGGTCATTTCCTCTGAGATGGCCTCGTAAGACAGATTGCCTGTATCGCGCCGTTCAATTACGGATCCGTCTGCGTCCTGGCTGTCCGTTATCTCGCCCAGTCGCATGGTTCCCTCGTATGTCTTATCCGAATTTATGAGAATGTCGGAGACCTTGGTTCCTCTACCGAGTAAAATCATGAGCAAGCCGGTGGCCAATGGATCGAGCGTTCCTCCATGTCCGACCTTCTTTAATTTGAAGTGGCGCCTGATACGTGAGACGACATCATGCGATGTCATGCCTGTTGGTTTGTCCACCGGAATAGCCCCGTCGAACGGATCATGTCGAGGAGATGATTTTCGTGGTTTGGCATGGGCCGGCGCAGATTTACCGGGCTGAATCATCGGAATCCTCCTCAGGTCTCATCTCCTGTTCCATCTCGGCTATAATGCCCAGGACCCTGTCCCCTCGCTCTATTGCAGGGTCCAATTCAAATGCTATTCTGGGAGTATATTTCAGCCTGGTGCTTTTATTCAGCTCCCGCTGGAAAACCTTCCGGTTACTGTTCAACACTCCCATATATTCGTTGCGCTCGTTTTCGTGTTCCCGAATTGATACAAGCACGCGGGCGTGCCGGAGATCAGGGCTGGTTATAACCTCGGTTACCGTAACCGCGGCGATGTCCATGTTTCCGGAATGTACGCGACGGTACAGGATATCCACGATCTCGCGCTTGAGAAGCTCGTTCACTCTGACCATGCGTTTGGTTCCCATATGGTCCTCCTAAAGAAAAAAATACCGGTACCTGGTTTAATGATGCTGCCTCTTCAGTGTGCGTCGGGATAGAAGATTTCAGGATTCATAACAGACACGGCTGGGTTCCAGTTCCGGACCTGAAAGTCGATGACCCCTATAACTGCTGGGCGACGTGTTCAAGTTCGTAAAATTCGATGATATCCCCGACTTCGAAATTTGAAAAGTTTTCCAGGCGTATTCCGCATTCCTGTCCCTCTCTAACCTCGGATGCGTCGTTCTGAAACCGCTTCAATGAAGATGCCGATCCCTCATACAGGACCTCGTCACCGCGCTTCACCCGTGTGCGCGCCTTGGATGTAATTCGCCCTTTTATTGTCATGCACCCTGCCACACGGCCCTTCTTGCTGATATCGAAAATCTGACGCACCTCTGCCTGGCCTATGACGACTTTACGGCTGATCGGCTGAAGCAGTCCTGTCATGGCGTTGCGTATATCGTCCACCAGTTCGTATATAATACTGTAAAGCCGTATTTCAACACCCTCGCGCTTGGCAAGCCCGCTTACCCCGGGTTCCTTTGCCACATGAAAGCCGACTATTATGGCATCCGAGGCGCTTGCAAGGATGACATCGTTTTCAGTGATGTTCCCAACACCCGACAATATGACCGTCAACGTAACTTTTTCACTGCTGATTTCGCTGAGCGAATGTTGAATAGCCTCCAAGGTGCCTTGAACATCCGCTTTGGCGACGAGTTTGAGTTCGACTTTCTCAGTAGCCTCTGTATCTCGCAACAGGTCGTCCAATGAGGTGGTGCGCTGTGTATCGCCCAGTTGGGAAACCCTTCTTCTTTCAGATCGTTCATCAGCTATGCGCCGTGCGGTGCGGTCATTATCGCACACCTCGAACTCAGCGCCGGCATCCGGAACATTGTTCAGTCCCAGGCATTTTACAGGAATGGAAGGACCTGCAGTGCGTACCTTGATGCCCCTGTCATTGATCAGAGCCTTGACGCGACCCCAATACTGGCCACATACGATGGCATCGCCCACCTTTAGGGTGCCTTCCTTGACAAGTATATTAGCGGTAGGCCCCATCCCCTGTTCCAGCCTGGCTTCAATGACAAATCCCCTGGCTGGAGATTTAGGGTTGGCCTTGAGTTCCATGATCTCCGCCTGAAGTATAATCATTTCAAGCATATTATCTATGCCTTCGCCGGTTTGAGCGCTTACCGGGCAGCATATTATGTCACCACCCCAATCCTCGGGTGATAAACCCTCCTGCTGAAGCTGTTGTTTAACCCGGTCAACTCGGGCGCTTGGAAGATCGGTTTTGTTGATTGCCACCATGATGGTTACTCCTGCAGCCCTGGCATGCTGGAGAGCTTCCCTTGTCTGGGTCATTATTCCGTCATCCGCGGCAATGACAATGATGGCAATATCGGTGAGGTTTGCACCCCTAGCACGCATGTTTGTAAATGCTGCGTGTCCGGGAGTGTCGATGAAGGTTATCACGTGGTCGTTGTATTCCACCGTGTAAGCTCCGACATGCTGGGTAATTCCCCCCGATTCTCCATCAACAACATGGGAATGGCGTATATGGTCCAGAAGGGATGTCTTTCCATGATCCACATGACCCAGGAATGTGACCACCGGAGGCCTGGGCAGGAGATCTTCAGGCTTGCCTGCATCGCGTTTCGCCGGCATTTCAACTTCCTGCTGCTGAGGCGCTGGTTCCGGAGCCTTTTTCTCCTTTTCCAGAGTCATTCCATGCTTTTCGGCAATCCGTCCGGCTACGTTGAAATCCAGTTTCTCATTTATGGAAGCGAAAATATTCATGGACATGAGCTCAGCGATCAACTGATTTGGCTTGAGCCCCAGCTCTTCTGCGAAGGATTTGACGACAATAGGCCCCTTGACAACAATGGTGCTCGGCCCGGATTGTTCAACTTCAACTTCTTCTTCAGGTTCCTGTTCGGCTATCTGGACGGGTGAGGGATCTTCTGCCTTACTTTCAACCATGCCAGCATCATCGCCTGATGTATCTGGCATGGATTCCACACCCCGTTCTCCTGAAGATTCAGTGGGAGCAGGCGCTACGTCATCTCCGGATTCTTCCGACAGAAATCCGCGCACCTGTTCCGCTTGATCGTCCGTTATGGAGCTGGCGTGTGACTTGACCTCAATGGACAGATCCTTCAAATATGCCAGCAATTCCTTGCTGGACATCTTCAGCTCTTTTGCCAGTTCATATACCCTCATGATTCCGGTTCGCCGTGTTTAATTTCGTAATTATTTTCAGCCGCTTCGCGTATGCGCCTGGCGCTTTCAGAGTCCAGCCCTTCAATATCTTCCAGATCACTTATCTCCGCGGCCAGAATGCCTTCCACCGTGAGAAATCCGGAATGGACCAGTATTTCAGATTCCTGCTTGGTAATGCCTTCCACTTCCGCAAGGTTGGAGACCGCCAAGGCGACCCTTTCCTCAAAGGCCATGTCAGCCTCGTCCTTCTGAATGTCTATCTTCCAGCCGGTCAGCTTGGAGGTCAATCTGGCGTTCTGTCCCTTCTTGCCTATGGCAAGTGAAAGCTGGTCTCCTTCCACCGTTACGCGTATGGTGTGAGTCTCTTCGTCGATATCGACCTTTGCCAGCTTTGCAGGGGCCAGGGAATTCGCCACAAAGGTCTTGACATCGGCATGCCATCTGACGATATCAATCTTCTCGCCCGCAAGCTCGCGCACTATGTTTTTTACGCGGATTCCCCTCATGCCTACGCATGCGCCTACCGGATCCACCTTCTCATCGTGGGAGAGCACTGCGATCTTGCTTCTAAATCCCGGTTCCCGGGCAATTCCCTTTATCTCTACAGTGCCGTCGGCAATTTCGGAAACCTCCAGTTCAAACAGGCGTCTAACGAAATCGGGGTGTGTCCGGCTTAGTATGATTTCCGGTCCCTGCGCTTCATTGTCCACTTTCAGGATTAATGCGCGTATGCGGTCGCCCACCTGATATTCTTCCGTAGGAACGCGTTCTCTAGAGGGCATTACGGATTCTGCACGGCCCAGGTCGATTACGACGTCGCTTCGATCAAATCGTCGCACCATGCCGCTGACTATTTCACCGGCCCTGTCCTTGTACTCTTCAAATACGCGTTCCTGTTCAGCCTGGCGGATACGGTGCATTATTGCCTGCTTGGCCACCTGAGCCGCTATACGTCCGAGATTGCTGGGCGGGACCTCGAGTTCAATCGTATCTCCGAGCTGGGCATCGGGCTTGATGTCCCTGGCTTTATGCAGTGATACCTGGGTATGTTTGTCGGTTACATTATCCACCACGCTTACATGCGCAAATCCCCTGATTTGAAAGGTGTTACGGTCTATCTCGACGCGAAGGTCCTGTGGCTGTCCCACACCCTTTCTGGAGGCGCTGACCAGGGCAGATTCAACCGCCTGGATAATGGTTTCGCGGTCGATACCACGCTCCTTCTCCATATATTCAACAACGGCCTGTAACTCATTGTTCATGCTGCTGCTCC
>SLRP01000084.1 GCA_007130845.1 Kiritimatiellia bacterium
ATCCAGGTCCATACCCAGACCTAATCCCATTTCATGCAACTTGGCCTTGATTTCATTAAGTGATTTCTTGCCGAAATTGCGATACTTCAGCATCTCTGATTCGGTTTTCTGAGCCAGCTCTCCGACGGTTGTAATATTCGCGTTGTTCAAACAGTTTGCCGCACGCACGCTCAATTCGATCTCATTGACGCTCATGGAAAGCTTGCGTTGCAATTCCTCGCGTTCCTCATCGATCTGCTTTTCACTTTCCTCGAACTCCACAAGATCCTCGTCATAGTTGACAAACACGTCAAGGTGATGTCTCAGAACAGCGGCAGACACCGTCAGCGCCTCATCGGGTGTAATCCGCCCATCTGTCCATACTTCAAGAATGAGCTTATCGTAGTCCGTTCGGCGTCCGACCCGTGTATTTTCGGTTGTATACTTGACGCGTCTTACCGGTGAAAAGAGCGAATCTATGGGAATCAGGCCTATTTCCTGTTCCCCCTCCTTGTTTCCTTCCGCCGGACAATATCCACGCCCGACGCGCACATCCAGCTCCATGTCCAGTTTCCCGTCCTCGTCAAGTGTGGCTATGTGATGATCCGGATTCAGAATTTCGACGGTGCCGTCTGTTTCGATGTCACTTGCCGTGACCTCACCAGGTCCCTTGCGTTTAATCCTGAGCTTCCGAGGTTCCCTGGAATACATCTTCACAAGGACCCCTTTGAGGTTGAGTATGATATCGGTTACATCCTCTACTGCTCCCGGCAATGCGCAGAATTCATGCATTGCCCCGTCTATCTTGACGGCTGATATAGCAGCTCCTTCGAGCGATGAAAGCAGAACCCGCCGCAGTGAGTTCCCGATGGTTCGGCCATAGCCGGCCTCCAGCGGCTCTGCATAATATTTCCCGTAGTTTTCCTGTACTTCGGCTTCGTCCTTGACGACCCGTTTGGGCATTTCGAAACGTCCGACACGAATAGGCATGATATGATCCTCCCAGAACCGGGCATTAACCGGCTCGTATGGTGTTCAGGTTGTTATTTAGAATACAATTCGACAATAAGCTGCTCATCGACCAGCGGCTGGATTTCCTCCCGGCTGGGAGCATGTTGAACCTCCCCTTTGAGCTGTTCCTTATCAAAGGAGATCCAAGGCACAATGCCCCTGCTCTCGGCGGCATCCACGTATGTCCTTGCATAGTTTCGACTCTGCTCGTTTTCGCGCACCTGGACGGAATCTCCGACCTTCAGCACCTGCGACGGCACCGCAGATTTCCTCCCGTTAACTTCCAAATGCCCGTGCTTTACGAACTGGCGTGCTGCTTTACGAGACGGAGCGAAGCCGAGACGGTATGCCACATTATCAAGACGCATTTCCAGCATCTGCAGAAGTGTAAGTCCGGTCATTCCCTTTTTCTGAGAAGCAATCTCGAAAAAGGATCTGAACTGGCCTTCCTGCAAACCATACATCCTGCGTAAACGCTGCTTTTCCCGCAACTGTTCAGCATAATCGGACATCTTTCCGCGTCTATGGCCATGCATACCCGGTTTGGGACGGTTTGTTTCGATGGCGCACTTTGCCATATAACAGCGATCACCCTTCAGAAAGAGTTTCATTCCTTCCCGGCGACACAGCTTGCATGATGGTCCAGTATATCTACCCATTTGACAATTTCTCCAAAATCAACTTACTGATAAAACAACATCAATTTCAACTACAGGGGAATCAGACAAGAATCCTGCAGATCAAACCCTCCGCCTCTTCGGAGGGCGACAACCATTGTGCGGTATGGGTGTAACATCCTCGATTGATGTAATATTCAACCCTGCGGACTGTATTGCCCTGATGGCAGACTCCCTGCCCGCCCCGGGACCCTGCACGCGAACCTCGACTTCATTCATGCCGTAAGCAACCGCTTCCCTTGCAGCCTCCTGCGCCACGGTGGTTGCAGCGAATGCGGTGCTCTTTCTCGATCCCTTGAATCCGCATCGTCCCGCCGAGCGCCATGACACCACACCGCCTTTGACATCCGTAATTGTAACCTGCGTATTATTGAAAGTAGCTCGTATATGTGCAATTCCAACCGGCACGTGCTTAGATCCCTTCCCGCGAGACTTTTTCTTCGGCTTGGCCTCAGTAGGAGCCGCTGTCTTTGCATCTTCCTGCTCCAAACCCGCGGGCTCACCGGAAGCCGTGGTTTCTGTCGCCTTGATTTCCTTCTCTTCCGACATATTTCCGTTTCCCTGCTGTTGTTTATATTATGCCCGATTACTGCTTTGCAGCCGCGCGGGCTTCCTTGCCACGGACAGCACCTACCGTCTTGCGAGGGCCCTTGCGTGTGCGTGCATTCGTACTGGTTCTCTGCCCCCTCACAGGAAGCCCCCTGCGATGACGCAAACCGCGATATGAACCTATGCTTATCAATCTGCGGATATTCTGCGTAACTTCACGGCGCAAATCACCCTCTATTATGTAATCGGACTGGAGAACCTGTGCAAGGCTGGTTATCTCTTCGTCCACCAAGTCGTCTGCTTTCTTTGACGGATCGATCCCGGCTTTTTTCACCACGTCGCGAGCACGTGACGGACCTATGCCGTGAATATAACACAAGGCGTATTCGATTCTTTTTTTTCCCGGAATGTCCAGACCCATTACTCTAGGCATATGTATCCCCTATCCCTGTCGCTGTTTATGGCGCGGATTCGTGCAAATTATGCGTACTATGCCCTTGCGCCTGATAACACGGCAACGCTCACAAAGCCTTTTTACTGATGTGCGTACTTTCATAATAATTCGAATCCCCCCGAATAATACGTCCTTTGGACATATCATACGGTGATAATTCCACCTGCACTCTGTCTCCAGGGCGCAGCCTTTTTAACATAAATTCCCTCTTTGCCCTGTCGGTAAAAACGACCACTCTGTGGCCATTCGGCAGTTCCGCACTGAAGACCGCGTTACTTATCACACTTTTCAGTGTTGCGTCCAGCCGAATGTTTTCTTTTTTCGACATTATTTGCCACGGACAGAACTTCCGCCTGCCCCTCCTGCACGGCAATTGTATGCTCAAAATGAGCTGATGGCTTTCTGTCCCTGGTGACAACCGTCCATCCGTCGGACAGAACCTCGACCTCTGCCCGCCCCATATTGACCATGGGCTCCAGTGCCAGGGTCATTCCCGGCTTCAAACGAGGACCTCGCCCCGGAGGGCCGAAATTCGGAATCTGCGGATCCTCGTGCATTTCCCTGCCTATTCCATGACCCACAAAGTCGCGGACCACCGCGAGACCCGCATCAGTAACAACCTGTTCCACGGCATGAGATATGTCGGACAAACGCTGTCCGGCAACCGCCTTTGAAATGGCGGCCTCAAGGGCTTTTTCTGTAACCGATACCAGACGTATCACCTCAGGATCCGATACGCCTACCATGACAGTGGTGGCCGTATCTCCTATAAAACCATCGTAATATACACCAAAATCTGCGCTGACAATATCCCCAACCTGAATCCGGCGGGCTCCTCCTATGCCGTGCACCACCTCTTCATTTACCGAGATGCATATCTGGCCGGGAAAACCTCGATATCCGAAAAACGCACTGCGTCCTCCAAGCTCCCGAATCAAATCCCTTGCATACTCATCCAGTTCCTGTGTGGTAACTCCGGGCTTGATCTCAGCAGCCACTGAGTCACGGACCGTGGCAGCCATACCCGCGCTAACACGCATGCGCCCGAGTTCTTCAGGTGTTTTGATTTTAATCATATTCCGGTTAACCCCGCAATGCGTCAAGTATTAAATTGAGTGTCTTCTGTCTGTCAGATGCATCAATCTTCATGAGGACACCCTTGCGGTCGTAGTAGTCAATGAGACCGCCTGTCTGCTCCTCGTATACATCCAATCTGTTCAATACCGTCTCCCTGGAATCATCCAGCCGCTGATACAATTCACCGCCGCATTCGTCGCATATATCTTCTTTTTTTGACGGAAAATTGCGGACATGATATATGGACCCGCATTTTCTGCATATCCTCCGGCCTTCAAGACGGTCAACAATTGTTTCGCGGGGCACCTCCAGAAGAAATACATTTTTCAAGAAACCGCGCCTGTCTTCAGACAGAAACTCCTCCAACATCCCAGCCTGTCCAACAGTACGGGGAAACCCATCGAACAGATAACGAGCATCAGGCTCGCCCATCTCTATCCGGTTCCGCACGACATCCATGATCACGTCGTCGGGCACCAACTCGCCCTTTTCCATGATGGATTCAGCCCTGAGGCCCACCTGGTTCTTATCTCGAATAGCCTCCCGCAGCATGTCCCCGGTGGAAACATGGATATAATCGGAAGCGTTCTCAACATCCTCGGCCGTAGTACCTTTTCCCGAGCCCGGCGCTCCAAGTAATATGACCGCCTCGATCATGCAAACCGATCCTATCTGCGCCCTCGCAGTCTGCCTTTCTTGAGAAATCCGTCATAATGACGCGTCAATAAATGGGATTCGATCTGCCGCATAGTATCGAGCATAACGCCGACTATGATGAGAATACTTGTCCCCCCGAAGAAGGATGCCACTATGAAGGGTATGCCGAACTGCTGATGAAGCAGCATTGGTATCACTGCTATTATGGTCAGAAATGTGGCACCGGCCAGGGTTATGCGGGTCATTGTCCTGTCCAGAAATTCAGCCGTCGTTCTCCCCGGACGTATACCGGGCACGTATCCCCCGTATTTTTTCAAATCGTCGGCGATCTGTATGGGTTTGAACTGTGTAGCCACCCAGAAATATGAGAAAAACATGATCATGAGGGCGTAAACTATGTTGTACCACATCGTTCCAAAATCCAATGCGGCCCCCATCCGCATGAGAAAAGGCACCCCCGTAAGGTCCAGGATCTGCTTGGGGAACATTAGAATAGCCTGCGCGAAGATGATCGGCATCACACCTGAATAATTAACCCTCAACGGCATGTATGTGCTCTGCCCGCCATATACCTTTCGTCCAACCACGCGTTTGGCGTACTGAACCGGGATTTTGCGCTGGGCCTGCGTAACAGCTACGGTTCCTGCAATTACCAGAAACAGCATGACCAGCATGCTTATGGCGTGAAACATATTGTACTGGGCCACTCCCTCCACGGGACGGAACATATTGAAGCCGGCCTGTATCGCTCCGGGAAGCATACTGATAATGCTTACGGTGATGACAAGCGATATCCCGTTGCCCACCCCCCTCTCGGTTATCTGTTCTCCCAACCACATAAGCAGCATCGTACCTGTGGCCATGGTTATAACGGCCACTATCCGGAATCCCATCCCCGGATTTATTACAACGGACTGCTGCATCCCGAATTGCTCAGGGCTTTCCATTACAACGGCAAGTGCATAACCCTGTATAAGGCACAAAAATAAACACAGGTATCGCGTATACTGGGTAATCTTCTGCCGACCCGTATCGCCCTCTCTGGCCAGGCGTTCCAGGGCCGGAATGACCGCCGTCATCAGCTGAATAATAATCGACGCACTGATATAAGGCATGATGCCGAGGGCGCCGACTGCAAAATTCTCCAAAGCGCCCCCGCTGAACATATTGTACAGCCCCATGAATGAACCGCCCGGCGACTGCTGCAACTGTGCGATAAATTGCTGAAGGGCCACGGCGTCAACTCCCGGTGTGGGAATTGCCGCCACCAGACGGCAAATAAAAATCAATCCGAACGTGAACAGGATCCGCTGTCTAAGCTCGGGTATTTTCAGACTGTTGGGAAACGCCGATAACATAGGGCTTACTCAGAGCCGGTTGGCTCTAGCGAACGGCTTCACACGTGCCGCCCGCCGATACTATTTTCTGTTGCGCCGTTGAACTGAAGGCGTGCGCGTGGACCGTCAGCTTCTTGTTAATTTCACCGGAACCCAGGATTTTAACCGGTTTCCGGGTCCGCCGGATGACCCCTGTCTCTCGCATGAGTTCCAGCGTTACATTAGATCCGTCATCAAAGCGGTCAAGTGCGGCTAGATTCACAGGGACATATTCGACCCGCCCGGCGTTATTGAAACCCCGCTTGGGGATACGCCGTACGAGCCGCATTTGCCCGCCCTCAAACGTGGGCTTGTGCTTGTGCCCGGATCTGGACATCTGGCCCTTGGTTCCACGGGTTGACGTCTTTCCGTGACCTGAGGAACGCCCGCGGCCGACACGCTTTCGCCGTTGCTTTGATCCATCCGCGCTTCTTAATGAATGTAAAGTGATCATAATTACAGCCCTTTTCAATCCATACGTCTCAACGCTTCCACTTCCTCCCAGGACCGGAGGTGCTCAAGCGCCACTATAGTCGCCTTGGTGACATTGAGCTGATTG
>SLRP01000045.1 GCA_007130845.1 Kiritimatiellia bacterium
AGATCTGAAACAACTGAACAAATTCCAAATAGCCCGCAAAAAAAGAACCGACGGGTTACTCCGCCGGTTCTTTCCTGGTCTACGCCACAATAGGGCGAAAAAGACCTGCTGATGTTACGCTGCCTTCGGCAGCGCATCCATCATCAGTCCAACTCGTGACCCGCTATGGTGCAGGTAGGATCAGCTCCTACATCGTTTGTGGCATAATCACCACCAGACGGGCAGTTCGGCTCGCCGCCGCGTATATAGTCTTCAATGTCTGCAAATGTCACAGCCGCGCCGTCTGCTTCATCCTCAGCCATGGCCCACTGCTCCTTGGCAGAATCTATCTGGCGCAGGTTGTTGATGCAGGCGTTTTCCCTGGTCGTTTCACGGGCCTGCGTAAACGCCGGAATGGCGATCGCGGCCAGAACACCAATTATTGCTACGACGATCATGATTTCCACAAGCGTGAAACCACGTTTGGTTGATACTGAACTCATGTCCTCTTCTCCTCTTTACTTGTTTCCTGTTTCCTCTATAGATGAACACCCATGTCCATCCGCACACCAGCTAATATAGCATATGCCGGGCCAAGATATCCTTTTAAAACTTAAAAATTATTCAATCGGGTTTATATACCACAGTAGATTTCAAAGGAAATAAATATATTAAC
The DNA here is from genome assembly GCA_007130845.1 of Kiritimatiellia bacterium. GTDB lineage: Bacteria > Verrucomicrobiota > Kiritimatiellia > SLAD01 > SLAD01 > SLRP01. The sequence goes on from SLRP01000045.1 coordinate 656, forward strand.
AAGATACAACAGCAAAATAAACCAAATGAAATCGGCAATTATTCATTAATTGCCCCGAATTTCGCCACTTTACCGCAAAACACGAAGTGAAGCTGACTGAAGATTCCAATTTGTGTCATAATTCACCCAAAAATATAACAATCCCTCTCAGGGTTTTCGCAATATTGCAAATCAGTTTGGAAGCTCTGAGAAAATTTCAGAAAAATTCGCGGTTGTTTCAGGGGCTGAAAATCCACATAAATCCCGGATATGAACTGTCACTCATCTTCCTTCTGATTAGGCAGTTTTCTGTATAAAGTAGCCAGGCTTATATTGAGCTTACGCGCAGCTTCCTCCTTGTTGCCGCCGCTCCGCTTCAGGACCTGCTCAAGATATTCCTGTTCTTTATCTTTGAGAAAAGCCTTAAGAGATGTGGCCGTCTCAATATTTCCGGAAATCTTTTCCTTGAAAGGCCGCTGGGCGCGCGGAGCATTTACGATCTGGGCAGGCAGATCGGAGGGCTCTATTTCCCCGCGAGTGCGAAAAGTCAATGCGTGCTTGATACAGTTTTCAAGTTGGCGCACGTTGCCGGGCCAGTCATAGGTTTCCATTATTTCCAGTACCTCATGGCTCAACTTGGGCTGTTCCTGGTCATCTCCGATTTCCTTACGGATAATACTGTAAGCGATGGGAAGTATATCTTCAGGCCTCTTACGCAGAGGTTCTATCTCTATGGAAATGACGCTTAAACGGTAAAACAAGTCCTCCCGAAATGACCCTTCCTCCATAAGTTTGCGCAAGTCGTCATTCGTGGCGGCCAGCACCCTCGCGTCAATAGCCGTGTTCTCGTTGCTTCCGAGACGCCGCACTTCCCGCTCCTGAAGGACCCTCAACAGTTTTCCCTGGATTGACTGCGGCATGGCCCCGATCTCGTCCAAAAGAATGGTGCCGCCGTTGGCAGCTTCAAAAAGACCGGCTTTGTGCGTATTGGCCCCCGTAAACGCCCCCTTCACATGCCCGAACATTTCCGATTCCAGAAGAGGTTCAGGTAATGCGGCGCAATTCACAGGAAGAAACAGATTATCCTTCCTTGTGCTGGACGCGTGTATTGCCTTGGCTACAAGTTCCTTGCCCGTGCCGCTTTCACCGGTGATAAGCACGGTCGTGTCGGTCGGCCCTACCCTCCTGATCATTTCACAAACCCTCTGCATCGAAGGACTTTCGGCAACGATGTTTTCCAGCCTGTAACGCGTGGTCAACTGGGCCTTCATTTCCACGTTTTCCTGGATGGCACGATTGTATTCCAGGGCGCGGCGGACGGTGTTCAGCAATTCATCAACCTTGAACGGTTTAGTAAGGTAATCAAAAGCCCCCAGCTTCAGGGAATCAACCGCCGTGGATACAGTGCCGTACGCGGTCAACATTATGACGGGCATGGAAGGCGCGATCTCCTTGGCGCGGCTGAGCAGTTCCATGCCGTCCACCGGACTCATGCGGATATCGGAAAGCATGAGATCGAAAGATCTCTCATCAATGAACTGCAGAGCCTCAGACCCGTCTTTAGCGGGTGTCACCTCGTGGCCTTCACCCTTCAATAGAGTGGTAAGAAGCCCAAGGGTAACCGGCTCATTTTCCACTACCAGTAATTTGGACATCTCTTATCCGCCTCCCACAACTGCCCCCATCCTGAATATGGGGAGAAACATGCTGATCACCAAGCCTCCAATGATCAATCCAAGAAACGCCATTAGAATAGGTTCAAGCAGGGACGTCAACCCCGTAAGCATGTTGTCCACCTCATCTTCATAATAATCGGCAATGCTGTCCATCATCTCGTTTATGCTTCCGGTTTTCTCTCCGGCCTGAAGCATCCTTACCATGCTTATGGGATAAACATTCTGATTCAACAAGGCGGATGACAATGGTTCACCCTTTTCCACCACCGACCCCGCCTGCTCAACAATTCTGCCCGCTACAAGATTGCCGGTTGACCCGGAAACAATCTGGAGCGCGTTAAGTATCGGCACACCGCTTCTGGTCATCTGGCTCAGCATCCTGGCGAACCTCGCGGCAACAACATACCGGTTCAACTGACCGAAAACAGGTAAACGCAACATGAAACCGTCCCATATGTACGCCCCCGACGGCTGGGATTTCCACCATCGGAAAGCCGCAACCAGAGCCGCAACCAGGATCAGCACTATCCAGCCGTTGCTTCTAAGCACATCGCTGGCATCAAGCAGAAATTGCGTCGGCGCGGGCAGGGCCTCGTCGAAATCCGCGAACATATCGCCGAAAACCGGAACCACGAAAACAATCAGACCGACGGCTATAATCACGGACATGCACAGGACGATAACCGGATACATCATGGCGGATTTCACCTTGCGGCGAAGTTTGGCGGAGGCTTCCAGAAATGAAGCCAGACGCGATATTGTTTCGGCAAGCTCCCCGCTTTTTTCCCCGCCGCCGATCATGTTGCAGTACAGATAATCGAACACGGATGGAAACTGGCGCAGTGAGTCTGAAAAGGACATTCCACCCTCCAGTGAAGAGCGAAGCTGTCCGATAACAGGCTTGAAGTTCTTGTTATCCGTCTGCTCTTCAAGAGCGTTCAGACAGGATATAATAGGCATGCCCGCAGACAGCATAGCTCCAAGCTGCCGTGTGAAAGCCGGCAGCTCCTTGTTGACAATCTTCCTGGACCCGGGAACCGGGGTAGTTCTGGAGGATCGATTCCTTCCGGATGACGTCTGCTGGGTTGCCATATTCTACTCTCCCCCGGTGACTTCCAAAACAGCTTCCAGGGTTGTTTCCCCTTCCTTCACACGCTCCAACCCGGCTTGCTTAAGGGTTATCATACCGTTTTCCTCACCCAAGTTACGAAGTTCCGAAGTGTTCATGCCCTTCAGAATCCCCTGCCGTATTATATCGTTGATTAGAAAAACCTCCATGATGGCACCCCGCCCCTTGTATCCATTGTTGCAACGGGGACATCCCACAGCTTTGTAAACGGTCTTACCCTCAAATTCGTTCTCGTCAATGTGGTTGACGGCCAGAACCTCCTTGTCGATTTCCGTTGGCCGCTTACATGCACTGCAGAGTTTGCGATACAGGCGTTGTGCCTGGGCAAGTATCAGTGAAGACCCCAGCATGAAAGGCTCCACCCCCATGTCTATTAGCCTGGTCACTGCGCCCGGGGCGTCGTTTGTGTGAAGCGTGCTCAAGACCAAGTGCCCCGTGAGAGCGGCTCTTAAGGCTATCTGGGCGGTTTCAGCATCCCTTATCTCCCCTACCAGGACGATATCAGGGTCCTGGCGAAGAATGGATCGAAGCGCATTGGCGAATGTAAGACCAACCTTGGAATATACCTGAACCTGATTTATCCCGGCAAGCTGGTACTCCACAGGGTCTTCACAAGTAATGATGTTCACATCCTCCTTGTTTAAATCCTGAAGACATGAATAAAGAGTGGTCGTTTTGCCGCTGCCAGTGGGACCTGTTACAAGAATGATCCCGTGAGGCTGGCGGATACCGTATTGCATTGAACGCTCCGAAACCGGATCTAGCCCAAGAGCCGACAAGCTCGGCGCAAGGCTGGATTTGTCCAGCGTGCGCATTACCACCTTCTCCCCGTAAACAGTCGGCAATATGCTCACGCGCAGATCCACCTCCTTGCCAAGCGCCTTTATGTTGAAACGGCCGTCCTGGGGGACGCGGCGTTCCGCTATATTCAGATCGGACATGATCTTTATTCGTGATAGGACCGCATTCTGCAGACTCTTGGGCGGGCCGGGCTTCTCTACCAGGGACCCGTCTACGCGATAACGCAGACGCACCTTCTTTTCCATCGGCTCGATATGTATGTCGCTTGCCCCTGTGCGAAGAGCTTCAACAAGAATCATGTTTACCATGCGGATTACGGGAGCGCCCTCGGCGCTTTCAAGCATTTCGTCAAGGCTCTGTTCTTCCCGGTTCTCACGACCTTCATCGAGAACCTGAACATCCCCCTCCTCCTTCATCAACTCCTCAAGATCCAGGCCATCGGAACCCTCAGCCGTAAGCCTGTCTATCACATTCTGGATGTCCGGCTCCGGAGCTACAACAGGAACAATCTTTAATCCGGTGGACGCGGATAACTCGTCAATGGCCATCAGGTCAAACGGGTCGCCCAGGGCAACAGTCAGGGAACGGCCCACCCGGGCCACAGGGACCACCCGCCTGCGCTGGATTGTTTCCTCGGGAACGAGATCAAGCAGCATTCTACTAACTGTAAAATGTGCCAGGCTTAGCGGAGGCATCTGCAGATACTCGCAAAGAGCCAACGTCATCTCTTGAGGGGCAACTTGGTGCTTTTCCGACAGGAATTTTTCCAGACGCAGCCCGCTCTTGTTCGCATCCTGCTCCGCCTCCGCCAACGCTTCCCTGCTTATGGCCCCGCGCCTAAGCAGTATCTCCTTTATTCGGTCTGCGTATGTCACGCCCAACCTGCCAGCCGTTTCCGCCATATAGCTATTCCCCTTTCCATATAAACAATCCCGAGTATACTACATGGGCTTGTGTTAAACCATCAATTCTAATATTTTTGATATGGAAGGTATGTAATGACCGATAAGAACAAATCAAAGATTCATGAAATTGACACCAGCGCGGAGCATGATGCACTTTGGGCATTCGAGAGAATGCTGGAAATCATGCCTGATGACCGCAGCGCTCTGGAGGCCGCCATATTCGCCGGACAGGCTGCAGGAGAAAGGGAAAAAGCCCTGGTATATCGACTCAGGCTTGTCGATATACTTTTGGAAGAAGGTGATGAAAGTTCCCTTAAGGAGCATGTAGCCGCACTTAGAGAAGATCCCGACCCGCGTGCCAGTGAATGGATTGAAAAATACGACTTGGGATCCAGCTCCAAAAAAACGGCACAGGCCGAAGAGGCAGCCGAGGCTCCTCTGCAGGAAAAAGCCGCCGCTCCAATTTATACTGAAACAAAGAATATCGCGGAAGAAATCGATCTGGCGTGGAAACTTCTAGAAAACGAGGAGATTACACGGGAAGAATACGCTGAAATGGTTAGAAATCTCACCGAAATGTTGGCCTCCGAAGACGGGGGAACGGTCACAGCCCTGCACTCTCTTGAAGCATCAAACCATAGAAAACTTGAACAGATCCTCTCCTTCCTTTCACAATCTTCCCGGACCCCGTATATTTCGCTGTCCAGTTTCACCATCCGGCCTGAGATGGCATCTATATTGCCGGATGATTTTATCACTAATAGAGGCGCAATCGCCTTTGATACTATCGGCCGAGAACTCATGATAGCGATTCTTAACCCTTTCAGCCGGTCACTGCGAACAGATGTGAAGAATGTGTCCGGCGCACACTGTCACTTTTACCTCACAAGAGCTTCCGAATTCGACGATGCCCACCAGCGCCTTCGGACTTCCGCATCCCAGTCCTGATCCAGGATCCAACCGGGCAATGCGGCTCTCACAGCATACGCGGATCTGGACAAAATCACATCAATGGAAACTCCGAACTCTCCTTACCCACCTTGCTGATCCTGAGTTCCGAAATGAGACACCCATTCAGTCGATCGGGCCCTTGCAGTCGCTATAGCGATGACAGACAAGACGGCGCAAGAGGAGTCGGTTAAGGGGGCCGCGTAAGTGTTTCCGGTTAAGGATATTA